>NZ_JUNW01000018.1:0-34761 GCF_001075675.1 Streptococcus oralis | reverse complement strand
AGAGCAAACTAGGAAGCTAGCCGCAGGCTGTACTTGAGTACGGCAAGGCGACGCTGACGTGGTTTGAATTTGATTTTCGAAGAGTATTAGGACCTAGTTGAACTAGGAACCGACAGTATCTTATATAGAATAGGAGAAGGAGATGAGTTCAGGTAAAATTGCTCAGGTTATCGGACCCGTTGTAGACGTCTTGTTTGCAGCAGGGGAAACACTTCCTGAGATTAATAATGCACTTGTCGTCTACAAAAATGACGAAAGAAAAACAAAAATCGTCCTTGAAGTAGCCTTGGAGTTGGGTGATGGTATGGTCCGTACGATCGCCATGGAATCAACAGATGGTTTGACTCGTGGAATGGAAGTTTTGGACACAGGACGTCCAATCTCCGTGCCAGTAGGTAAAGAAACTTTGGGACGTGTCTTTAACGTTTTGGGGGATACGATTGACTTGGATGCTCCTTTCGCTGAAGACGCTGAGCGTCAGCCAATTCATAAGAAAGCTCCAACTTTTGATGAATTGTCTACCTCATCTGAAATCTTGGAAACAGGAATTAAGGTTATCGACCTTCTTGCCCCTTACCTTAAAGGTGGGAAAGTTGGACTCTTCGGTGGTGCCGGAGTTGGTAAAACTGTCTTGATCCAAGAGTTGATTCACAACATTGCCCAAGAACATGGTGGTATTTCAGTATTTACCGGTGTTGGAGAACGTACCCGTGAGGGGAACGACCTTTACTGGGAAATGAAAGAATCAGGCGTTATCGAGAAAACAGCCATGGTATTTGGTCAGATGAATGAGCCACCTGGAGCACGTATGCGTGTTGCTCTTACTGGTTTGACAATTGCTGAATACTTCCGTGATGTAGAAGGCCAAGATGTGCTTCTCTTTATCGACAATATCTTCCGTTTCACTCAAGCTGGTTCAGAAGTATCTGCCCTTTTGGGTCGGATGCCTTCAGCCGTTGGTTACCAACCAACACTTGCTACGGAAATGGGTCAATTGCAAGAACGTATCACATCAACTAAGAAGGGTTCTGTAACCTCTATCCAGGCTATCTATGTGCCAGCGGATGACTACACTGACCCTGCGCCAGCAACAGCTTTCGCTCACTTGGATTCAACAACAAACTTGGAACGTAAGTTGGTACAGTTGGGTATCTACCCGGCCGTTGACCCTCTAGCTTCAAGCTCACGCGCCTTGGCACCTGAGATTGTTGGTGAGGAGCACTACGCAGTTGCTGCTGAGGTTAAACGTGTCCTTCAACGTTACCATGAATTGCAAGATATCATTGCTATCCTTGGTATGGATGAACTTTCTGATGAAGAAAAGACTTTGGTTGCACGTGCCCGTCGTATCCAGTTCTTCTTGTCTCAAAACTTTAACGTTGCAGAACAATTTACTGGTCAACCTGGTTCTTATGTGCCAGTAGCGGAAACAGTTCGTGGCTTTAAGGAAATCCTTGAAGGAAAACATGACCAGTTACCAGAAGATGCCTTCCGTGGTGTCGGTTCAATCGAAGACGTCATTGCTAAGGCAGAAAAAATGGGATTTTAAGAGGTGATCTATGGCTCATTTAACTGTCCAGATCGTGACACCAGATGGCCTCGTCTATGATCACCATGCCAGCTTTGTATCGGTACGAACTCTGGATGGTGAGATGGGGATCTTGCCACGACATGAAAATATGATTGCGGTTTTAGCGGTTGATGAAGTGAAGGTAAAACGTATCGATGATGATACTCATGTGAACTGGATTGCAGTGAACGGAGGAATTATCGAGATTGCCAATGACATCATTACTATTGTAGCAGACTCAGCAGAACGTGCTCGTGATATCGATATCAGTCGTGCTGAACGTGCAAAACTTCGCGCTGAACGAGAAATCGAAGAAGCCCATGACAAGCATTTGATTGACCAAGAGCGTCGTGCAAAAATCGCATTGCAACGTGCTATCAACCGTATCAATGTCGGAAATAGACTATAAAAAAATGAACTTGAAACTCAAGTTCATTTTTTTTAATGTGGGAAGTTGATGCAGACTGCTTCAGGGACATGAAAGTCGTTAGAAAGTTCTGCAAGACGACCACTTTTAGGATTGCGTTTAAAGACGGTTGCGTTATCAGAATCTTGATGAACAGCAATGAGAAACTCTTGATCAGGAGTTAGGTCGAAATCACGTGGATTTTTACCATGACTTGGTACAATCTCTAATAATTCCAAGCTACCATCAGCGAGGATTGTATAGACTGCAATGGAATCATGACCTCGGTTAGATGCATAGAGGTATTTGCCATCTTTTGAAAGACGAATGGCAGCAGTAGCATTGAAGCCTTCGTATCCATCTGGTAAGGTTGAAATGACTTGCATGCGTTCAAATTCACCGACCCCATCATAAATCAAGACCTCGATAGTGCTATTAAGTTCGCAGATGAGATAGGCAATCTTATAGTGGTGGTGGAAAACGATGTGGCGAGCACCTGCTCCAGCTTGGCCGTGATAAGTGTGGAGCTTACTTAGTTTTCCTTCTGGACTAACATCGTAGGTCGTTACTTCATCTGTACCTAGATCACAGGTGACGAGATACTGGTCAGGTGTTAGATCTGTAAAGTGTACATGTGGAGAAGTTTGGTTTTCATGAGGGCCTTGTCCTCTATGCTGATCTAGATCCGTTTGGATGAGGCTACCATCCGTTTGGCGCTTATAAACTAGAACTTGGCCTTTGTGGTAGTTAGCTCCGTATACGAGACCACGTTTTTCATCCACTGCCACATAGCAATGGGGAGCGCCTTCTTCAACCACATGATTTAGCAAAGCGCCATCTGTCTTGTATGCAGCGATTCCACCTAAGCCATCCTGGCTTCCTACGGTGTATATGTGTTGCTGTTGGTCAAAGGCAAGGTAGGTCGGACTTGGTTCAGCAGCAAAGAGTTCAAGATCTGCAAGCTGGCCTGTTTCTGTATCAAAATCTGCCTTGTAAATCCCTTTAGATAAGCGACGAGTGTAAGTTCCAAAATAAACAGTTTCTTTCATGTCCATACCTCTTAATAATGATAAGTTCATTATACCACAAAATGGCAGTCATGAAGCATCAGATTCATCCATGTAAGCACTTTAAAAAAGAGTTATTTTAGTCTAAAAATGGTATAATGAGAGAATGACAGAAAGGATGTATTTATGGAACATAAAGAGAAACATTTTAGCCTATCTTGGTTTTTTAAGTGGTTTTTAGATAATAAAGCCATCACTGTATTTTTAGTAACCTTGTTACTGGGGCTAAACATTTTTATTCTAAGTAAGATTAGTTTTATCTTTTTACCGGTATTGGACTTTTTAGGGGTTGTCATGTTGCCAGTTATTTTATCTGGTTTACTTTATTACCTCCTCAATCCGATTGTGGACTGGATGGAGAAGCACAAGATCAATCGTGTTCTTGCCATTAGTATTGTTTTTGTCATTATCGGACTCTTTATCATTTGGGGATTGGCAGTCGCAATTCCTAATCTGCAACGTCAAGTCTTAAATTTTGCGAAGAATGTGCCGACATACCTGGAAGATGCTGATAAGGTGATCAATGACCTTGTAACCAAACGCTTGCCAGATGATTTTAGACCACAGTTGGAGCAGGTTCTTTCCAATGTTTCTAGTGAGGCGACCATGTGGGCCAGCAAAATCTCTTCTCAAGCTGTTAACTGGGTTAGCGCCTTTATCAGTAGCGTTTCCCAGGTCATTGTTGCGGTTATTATCGTACCCTTCATGCTCTTTTATCTTTTGAGAGATGGGAAAGGTCTACGAGACTATTTGACTAAGTTTATCCCAAACAAGTTAAAAGAACCTGTCGGACAAGTTTTGTCAGATGTTAATAAACAGTTGTCAAACTATGTTAGAGGGCAGGTTACAGTTGCTATTATCGTGGCAATTATGTTTATTATCTTCTTTAAGATTATTGGTCTCAGATATGCTGTGACTCTGGGGATCACGGCTGGTATCCTCAATCTAGTACCTTACCTGGGTAGTTTTCTTGCCATGTTGCCTGCTTTGGTTTTGGGCTTGATAGCAGGACCTGTGATGCTTTTGAAAGTGATTATTGTCTTTATTGTTGAACAAACGATTGAAGGTCGCTTCGTTTCTCCGCTTATTTTAGGTAGTCAGCTAAACATCCATCCAATCAATGTCCTATTTGTTCTCCTAACTTCAGGTTCTATGTTTGGTATTTGGGGAGTCTTGCTGGGAATTCCTGTCTATGCTTCTGCCAAGGTCGTTATCTCAGCTATCTTTAACTGGTATAAAAAAGTCAGCGGTTTGTATGAAGAAGAAGGGGAGGAAATCAAGAGTGAACAATAGTCAACACATGCTCCAGGCTTTGGATGAACAGGATTTAATCAAAGCGGATCAGTATTTTCACAAAGCCCTCGAAACAGATTCAAGTGAAGTTCTTTACGAACTAGCAAGCTATCTAGAGGGAATTGGCTTTTATCCTCAAGCAAAAGAAATTTACCAAAAAATCGTTACAGAATTTCCAGAAGTGAATCTGAATTTAGCAAGTATTGCTAGTGAGGATGGCAATGTTGAGGAAGCCTTTGCTTACCTTGAGGAAATCACACCCGAAAGTGACTGGTACGTGTCGGCTTTGGCCTTGAAGGCTGACCTCTATCAGTTGGAAGGATTGACAGATGTAGCGCGTGAAAAGTTACTGGAAGCCCTAAACTACTCAGACGATCCCTTATTAGTTTTTGGTTTGGCTGAGTTGGATAGTGAGTTAGGAAATTATCAGGAAGCTATTCAGGGTTATGCTCAATTAGACAATCGCTCCATCTATGAGCAAACGGGTGTCTCAACCTATCAACGAATTGGCTACGCTTATGCCCAGTTAGGCAAGTTTGAAGCTGCAACTGAATTCTTAGAAAAAGCTTTAGAATTAGAATACGATGACCAAACTGCCTTTGAACTGGCTAGTCTTTACTTTGACCAAGAAGAGTATCAAAAATCTGTTCTTTACTTTAAGCAGATTGATACCATTTCACCTGATTTTGAAGGATATGAGTATGGTTATAGTCAAGCCTTGCACAAGGAACATCAGGTGGAGGAAGCCCTTCGTATCGTTAAACAGGGTTTGGAGAAAAATCCATTTGAAACTCGGCTCTTGTTAGCGGCTTCTCAGTTTTCTTATGAATTGCATGATGCTAAGGCAGCGGAGGACTTTCTCCTTACTGCAAAAGAAGATGCAGAAGATCTTGAGGAGATTTTCCTTCGACTCTCAACCATTTATATGGAACAAGAGCGATTTGAGGACATTATCGCTCTCCAAAGTCAAGAACCTGAAAATCTCCTTACCAAGTGGATGATTGCCCGTTCTTATCAGGAAATCGAGGATTTAGATAAGGCTTATGAGTTCTATCAAGAATTGTCATCTGACCTCAAGGACAATCCAGAGTTTCTGGAGCAATATACTTATCTCTTGCGTGAATTAGGGTATTTCGAAGAAGCTAAGGTACAAGCAGAAGCATATTTAAAACTGATTCCAGATGATGTTCAGATGCAAGAACTTATAGAAACACTTTAAAAGTTATCTCTCTAAAAGAACGTATCCGTCAATTTGGCAGATACGTTTTTTTTGAAAAATAGAATTTTTTTACAAAAAGACTTGCTAAATTGTTTATTTATGCTATAATAGGAACAATAATTTTTAGGAGGTGCAGTATGTCTTATATGTTTGAGATATTACCAAGTTTATTGAACGGTGCAAGTATGACACTTCAAGTCTTTGCTCTGGTCTTGATCTTTTCAATTCCATTAGGTATTGTCGTTGCCTTTGCTTTACAAGTCCGCTGGAAACCCCTCCATTATCTGATTGACCTTTATATTTGGGTGATGCGAGGGACTCCCTTGCTCTTGCAATTAATCTTTATTTACTATGTTCTTCCTAGCATTGGGATACGTTTAGATCGTTTGCCTGCTGCTGTGATCGCTTTTGTATTGAACTATGCAGCCTACTTTGCTGAAATATTTCGTGGTGGGATTGAAACCATTCCTAAAGGTCAATATGAGGCTGCTAAGGTCTTGAAGTTTAGTCCTTTTGACACAGTGCGATATATCATTCTTCCTCAGGTTACAAAGATTGTCTTACCGAGCGTCTTTAATGAAATTATGAGTTTGGTCAAGGATACTTCATTGGTTTATGCCCTTGGGATTTCAGATTTGATTTTGGCAAGTCGGACAGCAGCCAATCGAGATGCCAGTCTTGTTCCTATGTTTTTAGCTGGAGCGATTTATTTAATCATGATTGGTCTTGTAACCATTGTAGCGAAAAGACTTGAGAAGAAGTACAGTTATTACAGATAGGAGGATTGCTATGTTAGAATTACGAAACATTAACAAGGCCTTTGGTGGCAAACAAATCTTAACCAATTTCAGCCTATCAATTCCTGAAAAGCAAATCCTTGCAATCGTAGGTCCATCAGGAGGCGGAAAGACAACCCTATTACGTATGCTAGCTGGACTGGAAACCATCGATTCGGGGGAAATCTACTATAACGGCGAATCGCTAGCTATAGACGAACTAGAAAAGCGCAATCTTCTGGGATTTGTTTTCCAAGATTTTCAACTCTTTCCGCATTTGTCAGTTCTAGATAACTTAACCTTGTCGCCTATAAAAACAATGAGCATGGAGAAGGAAGTTGCTGAGAAGAAGGCGCGTGGTTTGTTAGAACAACTTGGGTTAGCTGGACATGCAGATGCCTTTCCATTCTCACTTTCAGGTGGGCAAAAACAACGGGTGGCCTTAGCACGTGCTATGATGATTAACCCAGAAATTATTGGATATGATGAGCCTACATCAGCCTTAGACCCAGAATTGCGATTAGAAGTAGAAAAACTTATCCTTCAAAATAAAGAGCGTGGGATGACTCAGATTGTTGTGACCCACGATCTTCAGTTTGCGGAAAACATTGCTGATCAGATCCTTAAGGTTGATCCAAAGTAGGACTAGGAGGTGCCTATGAAGAGAAAGAAAATTGCCCTTGTACTTGCTCTGTTCTTTAGCTTCTTCCTGACGGCTTGTACTCAAAAGGCAAGTGATCCAAATCAGGATAATTGGGCCAAATATCAAAAACAGGGAAGCATTACCATTGGCTTTGACAATACCTTTGTTCCCATGGGATTTGAGGAAAAGAATGGCCAGTATGCAGGCTTTGATATTGACCTGGCCCAAGCTGTTTCTGAAAAGCTAGGAATTCAGATTAAATTTCAACCCATCGACTGGGATATGAAAGAAACCGAGCTACAAAATGGTACCATTGATGCCATCTGGAATGGCTATACAGCTACAGATGAACGGAAAGAGAAGGTTGCTTTTACCATTCCTTACATGTAAAATCAACAAGTTTTGGTCTCTAAAAAGTCTCAAAATATCCACTCAGTTCAGGATATGACTGACAAAGTTTTAGGGGCCCAGGCAGGATCTTCTGGCTATTTGAATTTTGAAGGACAACCCGAACTACTCAAGAATCGAGTGAAAGATCAGAAGGCCAATCAATACCAAAGTTTCAATGAAGCCTTGATTGATTTGAAAAATGATCGGATTGATGCCCTTGTGATTGACCGGGTATATGCCAATTATTATCTCCAGTCTGAAGGAATATTAAATGACTACAATGTCTTTTCAGCTGGATTTGAAAGTGAAGCTTTTGCAGTGGGTGTTAGACCTGCTGATAAAACTTTGCTAGATGCTCTGAATCAAGCCTTTATCTCACTATACCAAGAAGGAAAATTTCAGGAAATCAGTCAGAAGTGGTTTGGGGAAGATGTAGCCACCAGTCAAGTTAAAAATCAAGAATAAGAAAAGAGATTGAGTTTTTCCTCAGTCTCTTTTTGCATCGAAAAATCCTCTGGAAAGTACCAGAGGATAAGAGCTTATTTCATTGTTGGGAAGAGCAATACATCACGGATAGTAGTTGTATCAGTGAGGAGCATGCAGAGACGGTCGATACCGATACCCAAACCACCTGTTGGTGGCATACCGTATTCAAGAGCTTCAATGTAGTCGTAATCGATACCTGTTGCTTCATCGTCACCAAGTTCTTTAGCTTTGGCTTGGGCTTCAAAGCGACTAAGTTGGTCGATTGGGTCGTTCAACTCGGTAAAGGCATTACCGTATTCCTTGGTCATAATGAAGAGCTCAAAACGGTCAGTAAAGCGGTTGTCTTCAGGATTTTTCTTAGCGAGTGGAGACACAGCTACTGGATGACCATAGACAAAGGTTGGTTGAATCAAGGTTTCTTCAACGAACTCTTCAAAGAAGGCGTTGATAATGTGACCAACTTCAGTGTAGTGTTTTTCAACTGGAACTTTCTTCTCAGCAGCGATAGCTTTAGCTTCCTCGAAAGTCATGTCTTGCCAGAAGTCTACACCAGTAATTTCCTTGATAGCATCTACCATGTGAACACGTTTAAATGGTTCGTTGATCTTAATTTCAGTACCTTGATAGTTAACTGGACCATCACCTTTAACTGATTTAGCAGCGTGTTGGATAATACCTTCCGTCAAGTCCATGATATCTTGGAAGTCTGCATAAGCTTGGTAAACTTCGATAGAAGTGAATTCAGGGTTGTGAGTAGCGTCCATTCCTTCGTTACGGAAGATACGGCCAATTTCATAGACACGTTCCATACCACCAACGATAAGACGTTTTAAGTGAAGCTCGGTCGCGATACGAAGCACCATGTCAATGTTCTGTGCATTGTGGTGAGTGATAAATGGACGAGCAGCAGCACCACCGGCTTCATTATGAAGAACAGGTGTTTCCACTTCAAGGAAACCTTTTTGATCTAGATAACGACGGATTTCAGAGATGATTTTTGAACGAGTGACAAAGCGCTCAAAGCTTTCACGGTTAGAAATCAAGTCAAGGTAACGTTTACGATAAATTGTTTCAACGTCTGTCAAACCGTGGAATTTCTCAGGAAGTGGGCGAAGTGCTTTAGACAAGTGAGTGATATGAGTTGCCTTGATAGAGAGTTCACCCATATCCGTACGCATGACTTCACCTTCGACACCGAGGAAGTCACCGAGGTCAGCCTTTTTGAAGATTTCGTAGTTTTCTTCACCGACTTCATCTTTACGAACGTAGATTTGGATTTGACCTTCACGGTCTTGGAGATGGGCAAAGCCAACTTTCCCTTTACCACGTTTAGTTACTAAGCGTCCAGCGATAGTAGCAGTTTCATTTAGTTCATGTAATTGTTCTTTATCAAGTTCTGCAAATTTGTCTTTTAGTTCTTGAGAGTTAGCAGTACGTTCAAAACGTTTTCCGAAGGGATCAATTCCTTGTTCACGGAGCGCAGCCATTTTTTCACGGCGAACGATCTGCTGGTCATTTAGTTCTTCCATATGTTCTGTAGACATGGGTTCCTCCTAATTTTACTCAAAATTTAATACGATGAGTCATTTTTTGCGATACTCCCATTTTATCATAAATAGCAGAGAAATTCACGGATATTCTTTGAAAACTAAAAAGAACTTGACTATTAAGATCAAGTTCCATTATTTTCTTTGATAGGAAGTGTCATTCCATCTTTCTAGAGTGAAGGTTTCAAAATCATCGGTCTCTAAAACTGTCAGACTAGCATTGGCCAAGCCTCCTTCTTTGCGGAGGTGAGCCTCTTTATAGCCTATAAGTGTACGAAGGCTAGCAGTGAGATTGGCCCCATGCCCGACAATCAGAATGTTTTCAGCCGGACTTTCTTTCAGAGATTTGATAAACTGAATGGTTCGCTGAGTCGTAGAGTAGAGGGACTCAGCTTCAAACATCTTCGTATCAAACTGAGCCAGATTAGAGCGAAAGGCCTTGATTTGTTGTGGGTAGATGGCATTGAGCGTAGCAATTTTTAATCCCTCTAGTTTGCCAAGTTGCCATTCACGTAGGTCAGGAATGCTTTTTAAAGGACAAGGAGCCTGGAGTTGACTTTGGATTATTTCAGCAGACTTAACTGCTCTGGGTAAATCACTAGAATAAATCGTATCAAAATGAATTTCATTGAGATACTGCCCAAGTTGTTTTAGGATGTCAATGGACTCTGAAAGAAGGGGAGAGTCGCCACTAGCACCTTGAAAACGTCCTTCAAGATTCCAGACAGTCCGACCATGACGGACAAAGTAGAGTTTCATCAGTTGTTTTCCTCCAAGATATCAGCAAAGTCCGCTTTTACAAAGCTGGCTAAGTCTTGAGGTCGGATGATGATACTATGCCCGACTTCTCCAGCAGAGACAATCATTTTGTCTAAATCCAAAGCAGTCTGATCAATAAAAATAGGATAATTGTGTTTTTGGCGAATGCCGACGGGGTTATTAGCCCCATGAATATAGCCTGTCGTTTTTTCCAGATCTTTTTGAGGAATCATGCTCACTTTTTTATTACCAGAAACCTTTGCTAGTTTTTTCTCAGCGAGGTGTTCTGTTATGGGAACGATTCCGATGATTGGGCCTGTTTTGTCCCCTAATAGAGCCAAGGTTTTAAAGATGTGAGTTCGATCATATTCTGAAGGAAGTTCACCCTCAAGCGCATTGATCTGAATACCAGTATGGTCAATACCCGCCTTGGTCAAGATTTGTTCGACCAAGGTTTTTTTTATCTTAACTTTCTTTGCCATTATTTATACTTATCCTCCAATTGACTCATCCAGATACCAAGCCAAATTCCAAGCGCAAAGAAGAAGGCGATGAGAACATAACTCACAATAGAAAGTCCAGTGTATTGGATACTTTCAGCATTTCCAGCATTTGGAATCAAAATTAAGAGAGTACTTGAAAGAACAATTCCAATGATAAAGTGATAAACACGGGAGTGGTAGTTGTTTAAGGCATGGTCCATTAATTTTGAAAAGATAATAAGAGTTGCTCCTGCACCAATCCCAATAGGAAGGAAGGTTCCGAATAAATCAAAGGTCTTAAAACCAGTTAGCATTGGAGCGTACAGCCCTAAAATCAAGAGTAGATTTGACGGACTTAAACCAGGCACCAAGACACCAAGCGCTAAAAGAGCACCCGCTAAGATGAAACTAGTGAAACTAGCACTGAGTGAACCAACAACAAAGTTTAGCGCGTAGAGTCCTAGACCTGAAAGGATAAAGGTGGTCCAGAACCAGACTAGGTCGATCTTATCCCGATCAGATTCTCGAGTAGATTCTTTAAGGAGGCTAGGTACTGTACCAATAATAGCTCCTGCAAAACTCCACAAAACATAGACTTGGTAATTTTCTAACAAATACTCGATTGGATATGAAAATAACCCAATTCCGAGTAGCATCCCGATTGCTACTGGGATAAAGTATAGGACATTCTCTTTAAAATCCTTAAAAGGATGAGCCAGAAAGCTAATCATTCGCTCATAAATCCCCAAAATAGCTGCTAAAACACCGCCAGAAATTCCAGGTAGGATAAATCCTAAGGCGATGACGATTCCCTTAATAACTCTTGCAATCCATGAAAACATCATAAAATCCTCAATTTCATAAAATTCTTTCTCTATTCTATCAATTATAACACAGACGAGAAGAAAATGAAAAAACAAGTGAAAAAGAGAGCAATTTTCACTTGTCTTATGGTCTTAAAAATAGTTTTCTGAAGGTTTCTTCTTTTTCCTTCAAGGTAGAAATAAGATTAATATCTAAATGATGTTCAAATCCAGCAATTCTTCCTTTTGAAGTATACTGATGGAGGTCGTAGTCTAAACTGGTATTGGGTGTTGTTTCAAAGTAACCAGAGTCTGTCCCGTAGGAAGGAATCCAAATAGCAGTAAACTTATCTGTATTGATACTGTGTTCTTGCATGAAGTAAACTCCAATATAGATGCCGATGTTTTTAGCACCTAAAGATTCCAGTTTAGCACGAAAGGCTTCAACCCCTTCATTCATATCAGACATTGTTTTTTCTTCCACGTCCAACCAATAGTAACTAGGGTTGTAAGGAGAAGCAGCATTATAGAAAACTTCAGCGGCTTTTTCCATTTCTTCCTTGCTGGGGCTAGCTAGATAGGCATAGACTCCAACTGGGACATTCCGCTTTTGAAATTCTGTAATATGACTTTTATAGGCTTTATCAATACCATTGGCATAAGCGGCATCATTTTTTTCAGTATGTTGAGCCCCATTGTGGACGCGAACAATAACACCTGAAATATTTTGAGACAAGGTATCGTAGTTGATTTCCTCAGGTCTTTGCCAACCAGAGACATCAATAATAGGTTTGTCAAGATTATGCAAGGCCTGATTTTCAACCTGGACAGCATTTGGTTTTGACTTGACGGGATGGTCTTCATAAGTTGGTCTATTGAGGATCAAAATAGCTATAAATATAGTAAATAAAGTAAAAATAATAGCTGGATGAATCTTTTTTCTCATATTTAAATAGTTTAACGTAAATAGATAAAAAAATCAAAGAAAACATCGGAAAAAGTGAATATATGGGCGTCTTTTCCCTATTTCTCTGTTTGTTTACTCCTAAGAAACTAAATTATGGTATAATAAAAGGGAATTTCTAGAGAAAAGAGAAGATTATGTCAAATTATGCCATTATTTTAGCAGCGGGTAAAGGTACTCGCATGAAATCAGATCTTCCTAAGGTACTTCATAAAGTAGCAGGAATTTCAATGTTGGAACACGTTTTTCGTAGTGTTGCTGCTATTCAACCTGAAAAAACAGTTACTGTAGTGGGTCACAAGGCTGAGTTAGTTGAACAAGTCTTGACTGGACAGACAGACTTTGTAACTCAGTCAGAACAGTTAGGAACTGGTCATGCTGTCATGATGGCAGAGCCAATTTTGAAAAATTGCTCTGGTCATACTTTGGTTATCGCTGGGGATACGCCTCTGATTACGGGTGAAAGCTTGAAAAATCTCTTAGATTTCCATATCAATCACAAAAATGTGGCGACTATTTTAACAGCTGAAGCGGCAAATCCTTTTGGATACGGTCGAATTGTCCGTAACGATAATGCAGAAGTTCTTCGTATTGTTGAGCAAAAAGATGCCTCAGACTTTGAAAAACAAATCAAGGAAATCAATACAGGAACTTACGTTTTTGATAACCAACGTCTTTTTGAAGCCCTTAAAAATATCAACACCAACAACGCTCAAGGAGAGTACTATATTACCGATGTGATTGGTATTTTCCGTGAGGCTGGTGAGAAGGTTGGTGCCTATACTCTGAAAGACTTTGATGAAAGTCTTGGGGTAAATGACCGTGTAGCTCTTGCGACTGCAGAAGCAGTGATGCGACGCCGTATCAATCAAAAGCACATGGTTAATGGTGTTAGTTTTGTCAATCCAGAAGCAACATACATCGATATTGATGTTGAGATTGCTCCTGAAGTCCAAATCGAATCTAATGTTACCTTGAAAGGTCAAACGAAGATTGGTGCGGAGACTATTTTAACAAATGGAACTTATATTGTGGATAGTAATATTGGAGCTGGGGCTGTGATTACCAACTCTATGATTGAGGAAAGTAGTGTTGCGGACGGTGTAACAGTTGGTCCTTATGCCCATATTCGTCCAGGTTCAAGTCTGGCTGCTCAAGTTCACATTGGAAATTTTGTTGAAGTAAAAGGCTCTTCAATCGGTGAAAATACCAAGGCGGGTCATTTGACTTATATTGGAAATTGTGAAGTGGGTAGCAACGTTAATTTTGGTGCAGGAACTATTACAGTTAACTACGATGGCAAAAATAAATACAAAACTGTCATTGGCAATAATGTCTTTGTTGGATCAAACTCAACTATTATTGCTCCTGTAGAACTTGGGGATAATTCTCTGGTTGGAGCGGGTTCAACCATTACAAAAGATGTTCCAGCTGATGCCATTGCGATCGGTCGTGGACGACAAGTTAACAAAGACGAGTACGCAACACGCTTACCTCATCATCCCAAGAATCAGTAGGAGTTTGTCATGGAATTTGAAGAAAAAACGCTTAGTCGAAAAGAAATCTACCAAGGTCCTATTTTCAAACTAGTACAGGATCAGGTTGAGCTACCAGAAGGAAAGGGTACTGCCCAACGTGATTTGATTTTTCACAATGGAGCTGTTTGTGTATTAGCTGTGACAGCCGAGGACAAAATCGTTCTCGTTAAGCAATACCGAAAAGCTATTGAGGCGGTTTCTTATGAGATTCCTGCTGGTAAACTAGAACTTGGTGAAAATGCTGATCCAATGGCAGCGGCACTTCGTGAATTGGAAGAAGAAGTTGCTTACACTGGTAAGTTAGAACTGTTGTACGATTTCTATTCTGCGATTGGTTTTTGCAACGAAAAACTAAAACTCTACCTTGCTAGTGATTTGGTCAAGGTGGAAAATCCTCGCCCACAAGATGATGATGAAACCTTGGAAGTCCTAGAAGTAAGTCTAGAGGAAGCCAAGAGCCTAATCCAGTCAGGTCATATCTGTGATGCCAAGACCATTATGGCGATTCAGTACTGGGAACTACAAAAGAAATAGAGGAGCAACCCATGGGAAAACCTTTATTAACAGATGAAATGATTGAACGTGCCAACCGAGGTGAGAAAATCTCAGGACCGCCTCTTCAAGATGATGAGGAAACAAAGATCTTACCAACGTCTTCACAACATTTTGGTTATTCACGTTCTAGAGACCACGGTTTTAGTCAGGATACCTTAACAATCGAAGTAGAACCAACGATTCATAAGAGCCGCCGCATTGAAAACACTAAGAGAAATGTTTTTAATTCGAAACTCAATCGCATCTTGTTTGCAGTCATCCTACTTTTGATTTTGCTAGTTTTGGCAATGAAACTCTTGTAATTGAAAGGAAATGAAATGAAAATTGGAATCATTGCTGCCATGCCAGAAGAGCTCCTATATTTGACTCAGAATTTGGACAAACATCAAGAAGTCCAAGTCTTAGGAAATACTTACTACACTGGATCTGTTGGCAATACTCAAGTTGTCCTAGTTCAGAGTGGGATTGGGAAGGTCATGTCAGCTATGAGTGTAGCTATTCTAGCTGACCATTTCCAAGTAGAAGCCATCATCAATACAGGATCTGCTGGTGCTCTTGCTGAAGGGATTGCTGTTGGAGATGTAGTGATTGCGGATAAGTTGGCTTATCATGATGTGGATGTGACTGCTTTTGGCTATGCTTATGGCCAAATGGCTGGTCAACCTCTTTACTTTGAATCAGATAAGAAGTTTATCGCTAGGATTAAAGAAAACTTATCTCAGTTAGAACAGACTTGGCACCTAGGCTTGATTGCTACAGGGGACAGTTTTATAGCTGGAGATGATAAGATTGCTAGTATCAAATCCCACTTTCCAGATGTTCTAGCTGTTGAGATGGAGGGTGCAGCCATTGCACAAGCGGCTCAGACTCTTAATTTACCGTTCCTAGTCATTCGTGCTATGAGTGACAATGCCAATCACGAAGCCTCTATCTCTTTTGATGAGTTTATTATCGAAGCTGGACGTCGTTCTGCCCAAGTCTTACTAGCCTTTTTAAAGGCCTTGGATTAAGCGAAAATTTGACAGTTTATCTAGCTTATGATAAGATTTAAATAAAGAAAAGCTAGAAAACGTTTCAGAGGATATTATGAGTATTGAAATGACCGTCAGTGAGATTGCAGAGGTCTTAGGACTATCTCGTCAAGCAATCAACAATCGTGTCAAAGAACTTCCAGAAGAGGACACGAAAAAAAATGACAAAGGTGTAACTGTAGTTACTCGAAGTGGCTTGATCAAGCTAGAGGAAATCTACAAAAAAACGATTTTTGAAGATGAACCAGTCAGTGATGATGTTAAACAACGTGAACTGATGGAAATCTTGGTCGATGAGAAAAATGCTGAAATTCTTCGTTTGTACGAGCAGCTCAAGGCAAAAGACCGCCAGTTATCAGAAAAAGATGAACAGATGCGTATCAAAGACCGACAGATTGCTGAAAAGGACAAACAGTTGGACCAACAGCAACAGTTAACTCTTCAAGCGATGAAGGATCAAGAAACCTTGAAACTCGAGTTGGACCAAGCAAAAGAAGAAGTCCAAGCAACCAAAAAAGGCTTTTTTGCTCGCCTTTTTGGAGGAAAATAAAGAAGCTGTTTGGGTTACTCACTAACCTAATGGCTTCTTTTATTGTTTATAGTTTAGTTTGGGTAGTAATTGAGGTAAATAATGGAAAAATTAAGAGATTATATCGCCTTTGATTTGGAATTCAACCAACACGAGGGGGTTACCCATTTAATTCAAGTATCAGCAGTCCGCTTTCAAGATGGACAAGAATGTGCTACTTTTGATTCTTATGTTCATACTACAGCACCATTGAAGAGTTTTATCAATGGTTTGACTGGAATCACAGCTGAAACCTTAAAAGATGCGCCAAAAGTAGAACAAGTTTTAAAGGACTTTCAGGCATTTGTTCGAGACTTACCTATCGCTGGTTACAATGCAGCTAAGAGTGATTTGCCTATTCTCTTGGAGCATGGTATTGATTATCGTGACCAGTATAAGGTTGATCTATATGAGGAGGCTTTTGAACGCCGTAGTTCTGACCTACACGGCATAGCCAATCTTAAATTACAAACTGTAGCGAATTTTTTAGGCTTTCACGGGAAGTCTCATAACAGTTTAGAAGACGCCTGCATGACGGCGCGTGTTTACGAAGCTTTTTTGGAATCAGATGAAGGAAAGCTATTAATAGAAGACCAGAGTAGTTTTTCTATGAATAATCCTTTCGGTGGCTTAGATTTATCCCAATTTTTAGACTAGGAGTGCTTATGAAACCTGAAAAACCTAAAAAGCTAGGTTTTAGGAAGATATACTATAACCTAGATAAGATTTTATTTCTATTTTTCTTGATATTTATGATGGTTGAGTTTGTCTGGCTGCCATTGAATTCTTGGATTGCAGGGATGTTGCTCAGACAAACAGGTTATTTGTTTATTTCTTACAATAACTTTCTTGCTATTATTCAAGGTTCACCTTTTGTCAGTTTAGCCTTTCTCATCTTAATTGCAATCAATCTCTTGGTTGCTTATTTTCAGATTTGTCTTTTATTTATTGGGGCGCGTCACCTTCTCTACCATGAAAAGAGAACCTTGATTGAGTATAGTCGAAAAGTCTTTCAACAGAGTTTTCTATTTATGAAACGATTTAGTTTCTGTAAAATGGCCTTTGTCTTCTTTTACGTCGCTATGCTTTTTCCTTTCATCAGGAAAATTTTAAAAATCTATTACCTTAATAAGATTATTATTCCAGATTTTATTGTGAATTATTGGGAAGGTAAGCATTGGCTGGTAGGACTGGTGCTCATAGCATCCGCTTGGATCTTTCTCTACATCTCTGTCCGATTTATGTTTGCCCTTCCTAAGATTCTCTTTGAAAGAAAGACCGTAAGAGAAAGTGTGAAATATAGTCTCCAAAAGACAAAGAAAAATGTCCTTTTCTTCTCTTGGCATCTCTTACTCATTATCATTAAAACCTATCTCTTTTTCTTTGGTTTGTTAATTCCTTTGCTTTTTGCGCAAGTAGTGATGGATAGTCTAACTCAAAAAGAATCCTTGATTCTCGGTGTAATTAATTTTGTCTTGATTAAAAATTTCCATTACATGACCCTGACTTATTTCCTAGTGAAGTTTGTTTCCTTCCTGACAGGAGAGGAGTTGGAGATCATGCCAAGGCGAAAGAAAGACCATCTGATGAGATGGGGTGTCATGGGGTGTGCAAGCATCTTCTTTGCGATAGAAGGCTACGTTTATCTGGAATCTCCGGATACCAATACACCTTTAGTGATTTCGCACAGAGGAGTAAGTAATAAAAATGGTGTTCAAAATACTGTGCAGTCTTTAGAAAAAACAGCTCAACTAAAACCAGATCTCATCGAAATGGATGTGCAGGAAACGAAAGACGGTCAGTTCGTGATGATGCATGATGCTAACCTCAAAAATTTAACAGGTATTAATGCTACACCGCAAGATTTAACTCTGGATGAATTAACAAATACAGATATTTACGAGAATGGTTATCAAACAAAGATTTCAAGCTTTGATGCCTATTTAGAGCGTGCAAATGCTTTAAACCAAAGATTGCTGATTGAGATTAAAACCAGTAGAAAAGATAGCCCTCAAATGATGGAACATTTCCTTGAAAAATATGGGACGACCATCAAAAAATATGGGCACCAGATTCAATCCCTTGATTACCAAGTGATTGATAAGGTTTTGAATTATGATTCTGAAATCCCGTCTTACTTTATTATGCCTTATAACAGTATCTTCCCAAGAACCAAGGCAACTGGTTATACCATGGAATATTCAACCTTGGATGAGTACTTTGTCAATAAACTCTGGACAACTGATCAGAGCCTCTACGTTTGGACCGTAAATGGTTCTGACGCTTTCAATAAAGCTATTCGTCTAGGAGCCAACGGTATGATAACAGATGACCTAGAAATGGTACAGTCACAGGTATTGATGGCTCTGGATGACCCTGAATATACTGATTTGATTCTAAAGAAAGCAATGGAATTCTTTGATTTCTAAGAAAAAAAGAGAAACAGATGTTTCTCTTTTTTTGTGGATTAGAAAGGCAATTTTCCAGCGAAAGCTCCTAATTTCTTCTTAGTCATTTCATCAATTTGTTCAAGTGCAGCGTTAATCGCCTGAGCAGTCATATCTGAAAGTGTTTCGAGATCTTCTGGATCTACAACTGCTGGGTTGAAGTCAATGCTGACAACTTTTTTGTCACCAGTTAAGGTCGCTTGGACAAGGTCCTGAGCAGATTTTCCAACAAATTCCATGGCAGCGAGTTCTGCTTGGCTTTGTTCCATTTGTTTTTGAAGTTTTTGTGCTTGGCGCATCATGTTTTGCATGTTCATCATGGCGGTTTACAGTTTCCTTTTTCTATTATTTTCCTTTTTATTTTAACAATTTTAGGATTAAAAGTCTATTATTAGTTTTAGATAGCTAACATTAAATTTTCTGACAATTTATTGAAAAATGAGAGAAGACATGATATAATGAAACGTAAAATAAATTCAGGTTTTCTGAACCAATAGGAGTATACAATGAAAAAACTAGGTTTTGTCCTTTTATCTTCAGCCTTGCTATTGACAGCATGTGCAGTCCGTTTTGAGAAATCAACCGAGACAAATGATTCCTCTAAGGTGACAGCCCTGTCTGAAGACAAGCAAAAAATGCTTGATAAGGCCACTGCTGACTATAAGACTTTTGTACAAGAGCAAATTGATAAACTTTTGACTGATACGGAAGGCTTTGTCAAACTGTTGAAAGAAGGCAAATTAGAAGAGGCTAAGAAGGTTTATCCACTGATTCGTATGTCTTATGAGCGTTCAGAACCGATTGCGGAAAGTTTTGGTGAGTCAGATGTCAAGATTGACTTCCGTTTAGCAGACTACGTAGATGAAAATAAGACTGAGGAAGGCTGGTCTGGTTTCCACCGTATTGAACGAATTCTTTGGGAAGAAAATACAACTAAAGGAACTGAAAGTTATGGCGATCAATTAGTCAACGATATCAAAGAGTTGAAGGCTAAGATTGCGACTGTGGATGTGGACTACAAGGTTATGTTGACTGGAGCAGTTGACTTGCTCAATGAAGTAGCGACAAGCAAGATTACTGGTGAAGAGGAAATCTATTCTCATACTGATTTGTACGACTTCCGTGCTAATATTGAGGGTGCTGAGAAAATTTTCCAACTATTTAAACCTTTACTAGAAAAATCAGATTCTGATTTAGTTAAAGAATTAGAAGCTGATTTCAAATCTGTTAATAGCTTGTTGGACAAACATATGACAGACAAGGAACACTACAAACTCTATACTGATTTGACAAAAGAAGACACCAAGGAATTGGCTGAAGCCGTGACAAAACTTGGTGAACCTCTATCACAAATGGGCAAATTTCTTGATGGAGAATAAGCAATATGACTGATAAAGATGAAAAGTTTTTTGAGAAAAAAATGGACCGTCGAGAATTTCTAAAAAAAGCAGGGATTGGAGGGGCTGGTTTAGCGCTAGGGCTCTCTGGTGCTTCTGCTTTTTTCGCACCTAAGCTTGGAAATCAAGAAAACATCTCGTACGGTAATGAAAAGATTGCTTTTTATGGCAAACACCAAGCGGGTATTACAACCCCTATGCAGAAAAAAATTTATTTTGTTGTCCTAGATTTGCATACGACAGATAAAGATAAGATTATTCAGCTATTTAAGGATTGGACAGATTATAGTAGCAAGTTGGTAGAAGGAGAATTAGTCAAAAAAGATGGTCAGAATGCTCTCTTACCACCTAGTGACACTGGAGAAACCGTGGGGCTAAATCCTCATCGTTTAACGTTGACTTTTGGTGTGTCTGCAAGTTTCCTGAAAAAAATGAATTTAGAACAAAAGCGTCCTCAACTTTTTAAGGATTTACCGCCCTTCCCAAAAGAGCAACTGCGTGAAAAATATACTGGGGGAGATATTGTTATCCAAGCCTGTGCAGATGACGAGCAAGTTGCTTTTCATGCTATTCGCAACCTTATCCGTAAAGGGAGAAATGCGGTGGCTCTCCGTTGGAGTCAGTCAGGTTTTGCAGCCATTGGAGATCGTCTGGAGACACCCCGCAACCTTTTTGGTTTCAAGGATGGAACAGCCAATGTGACCAAAGAGAAGGATTTTGATCGTGTTGTCTGGGCAGACAGCAAGGATTGGATGCAAAATGGATCCTATATGGCCGTTCGCCGCATCCAGATGTTTCTCGATACTTGGGATCGAACCAATCTTGAAGAGCAAGAAAATACCTTTGGTCGCTACAAGGAAAGTGGCGCTCCCTTTGGTAAGAAGAATGAGTTTGATGAAGTGGACTTAAGTCTTTTGCCAGATGATTCGCATGTTCGATTAGCTAAAGAGGTAGATAAGCCACTCTTACGACGATCCTATTCATATTCAGATGGCATTGATGAAAAGACTGGACAATTTGATACTGGCTTGCTCTTTATTTCTTTCCAAAAGGATCCAGATCATTTTGTCAAGGTTCAAACCAACCTCGGAGCTACAGACAAGATGAATGAGTATGTAACCCACATCGGTAGCGGTCTCTTTGCCTGCTTTGGTGGAGTAGAGAAAGGAGGCTATATTGGTCAAAAATTATTGGAAGATTAACATTTGTTTCTTAGCTTTGTCTTTTCTCTTGTTAGCTGTTTTTCCCGTAATCGCACAGGAAAGCCTGAGTTCATATTTTGTAAAGATAACGGATGCCTCTAAAGCTATAAAAAACGGAAATCAAGCAGAAGCCAAGGTTCTAGTTAGAGAAATGGCGACAGATTTTGAAACAGTAGAACATTCTGATTCGGAAGCTGGTAAGATCGTCAAGGAAAAGCTTGCTCTGACAGGAGATATAAGTGAGGAAAATCTGACACAAATTTCATCTGCTCTTCTTGCATTTGAGAAAGAGCAAAATCCAGTTGATCTTGATGCTGAAAAAGAAAAGCTTGTTAGTCGACTAAGACCGCGTTTTGAGGTTCTGGATAAGGCAATTACTTCAAAAGATATAGAGCAAATCCGAGAAGCTTATAAAAAGATGAATTCAACCTGGACGATCAATGAAAGTGTTGTTCGTGACAATAGTACGGCCCATTATGGACGTGTTGAAACAGCTATCTCCTTCTTGCGTAGTAGCATAGAAACTGAGCCTACTGATTTTAACTCCATCCAGACTTCCTTTGAGGATTTAAAAAAGGCTATTGATGATTTTGTAACTGGAAAAGAAGTCGCAGAAGCATCTTCTGATTTAAGTCTCAAAGACGGTATTTCCCTTTTGAAGAAGGCTTTGGAACAATTCCAAGCTGGTGACCAAGCATCAGGGGCAGCTAGTATGAAGGAATTCATCACTATCTGGCCAACGATTGAGGGTTCTGTTAGCACGACCAATCCTTCCCTCTATACACGAGTTGAAAGCGAAAGTCCTGTAATCATGGTCAAGGGAAGTGAGAAGGAATATCAAGAAAAATTAGAAAAACTGATTGCGGATTTATCTCAAATTGATACCAATGCAAGCTACAATGCTTTTGATGCTATGCTCATTCTCCTACGGGAAGGAGTGGAGGCCCTATTAATCGTCATGGTTTTGGTCACAACTCTAAAAGCAGCCAAGATGCGCAAAGGACTCAAGTGGGTATATGGTGGGGCCCTAACAGGTATCGCTGCGAGTCTAGTGATTGCATTTATATTACAAATTGCCTTTCCTGCTGTAACATCGGGGGCTAATCGTGAAATCATCGAAGGAGTTGTTGGTATTTTCGCAGTAGTGATGATGATTTTGATCGGAATCTGGCTTCATAGTAAATCCTCGGTCAAAAAATGGAATGACTTTATGGATTCCCAGATGAAAACTGTGACCAAGACAGGTTCATTCATTTCCATGTTTGCTCTAAGTTTTCTAGCTGTTTTTCGTGAAGGGGCAGAGACCATACTATTTTATGTAGGAATTTTACCGAGAATATCTAGTTTTGACTTTATTCTAGGTATTTCTCTGGCTTTGTTGGTCTTGCTAGTTATCGCATTCCTGATGAACAAAGCGAGTCAATTTATTCTCCCTCACAAGGTCTTCTTTATCTTGACATGGATGATTTATGCTCTGGCTTTCAAGATGCTAGGTGTTAGTTTGCATGCACTCCAGCTGACTAATATGGCTCCAAATCACTTAATATCAGGTTTCCCTACTATCGACCTATTGGGCATCTATCCAAGTTGGGAAGGTTTAGGAAGTCAGCTAGTCTTTTTGATAATTGTTTTGGTTGTCACATTGAGACAGGGTGAAAAGTAGATGGATACAAAAGAATTGACAATCGTTGAACATTTGGTAGAATTTAGAAAGAGGTTCATTGCTGTTATAGCCTGCTTTTCTATAGTCTTTTGTGGAGCTTTATTGTTTGCAGATCAGCTTTATTACTATCTAACTCAGTCCTTTAATCAAAAATTGATTGTATTAGGTCCAAATGATATTTTGTGGATTTATTTTCGTTTAGCGAGCCTAATGTCCTTTACTATTACTCTACCTTTTACAATTTATCAGATTTGGAGTTTTATCAAACCAGGCTTGAAAATAGAAGAAGCAAGAGCCATTTTTGCCTATATTCCAGCTAGTTTTATTTGCTTTCTACTTGGACTAGTCTTTGGATTCTACTTTGTAACGCCTGCCTTACTTCAAGTGCTTTTAGGACTAGGGGAAGGATTATTTGAAACCCAATTAACGGCGCAGAACTACTTAGACTTTGTTTTTCAAACAACCGTCCCTTTAGCATTCATCTTTGAATTGCCTGTCATTATCGCTTTTTTAACGTCGATTGGCTTGATTGGACCAGCCTTCTTAGTTGCTTATCGTCGTTACGCTTATTTTATTTTACTGGTGCTAGCTGTTATTTTGACACCAGCTGATTTTATCAGCGATTTAGCCATGACTATTCCTTTAATCTCGCTCTATGAGCTTAGTATTGCAATTAGCAAGAGAATAATAAAGAAAAAAATGAAAGGAGAAAAGAATGGGAATCTTACGTGATATCGGTGCTCCAGGATTGATTATCATTGTTCTAGGTGCACTCTTAATCTTTGGACCAAAACGTTTACCAGAACTGGGTGAATCAATCGGTAAAATGCTGTCTGAGTTTAAGAAGGCAGTTAAAGGACTTAGTGACCAAGAACAGGAAAAATAATCTATTCCATCTTTTACAAATAAAAACAATAAAGTTAGGAACTGTATCTGTCTTTGCGAGTTCGAACAGTTTCCTAGCTTATTTTTGTATTCTAAAAAATGTGTTTAAGTTTTCTTTAAGGTTTCTATTATATTCTAAAGAACTCTATATTAACCGAACGTTGAAAGGAGAATATAGAGGATAACCTAATTTTATTTCTTAATTTGTTATAGTCTTTCCAGGTTTAGTAAGACATTGTTCACTTTTTACCTTAAATGGTGTGTTGATTAGACTAAATGACACTCTGTCTTTTCTTCATGATGGAGGCAGATTGTGATATAATAGATAGTAATGAGTTTTTTAGAATAAACTAAAGGAGAATATAAATGATCTATGCAGGAATCCTAGCCGGAGGAACTGGCACACGCATGGGAATCAGTAATTTACCAAAACAATTTTTGGAGTTGGGTGATCGTCCTATTTTGATCCACACAATTGAAAAATTCGTCTTAGAACCAAGTATTGAAAAAATTGTAGTTGGAGTTCATGGAGACTGGGTGTCACACGCTGAGGACCTAGTTGACAAGTATCTTTCTCTCCACAAGGATCGCATCATCATTACCAAGGGTGGTGCTGATCGCAATACCAGTATCGAGAAGATTATAGAAGCTATTAATGCCTATCGTCCAATCACTCCAGAAGATATCGTGATTACCCACGACTCTGTTCGTCCATTTATCACACTTCGCATGATTCAGGACAATATCAAACTGGCTCAAAATCATGATGCGGTTGACACAGTAGTAGAAGCGGTTGATACCATTGTTGAAAGTACCAATGGTCAGTTTATCACGGATATTCCAAATCGTGCTCATCTTTATCAAGGTCAAACACCTCAGACTTTCCGTTGTAAGGATTTCATGGATTTGTATGGTTCCCTATCTGATCAAGAAAAGGAAATCCTGACGGATGCATGTAAGATTTTTGTTATCAAAGGGAAGGATGTTGCTCTAGCTAAAGGGGAATATTCAAACCTTAAAATCACAACAGTGACAGACTTGAAAATCGCGAAAAGCATGATTGAGAAAGACTAAGGCTATGATTAATCAAATTTATCAACTGACCAAACCAAAGTTTATCAATGTAAAATATCAAGAAGAAGACATTGATCAGAAGAATCATATCCTTATTCGTCCAAATTATATGGCGGTTTGTCATGCGGATCAACGTTACTATCAAGGAAAACGCGATCCAAAGATATTGGCTAAAAAGCTTCCTATGGCCATGATTCACGAATCTTGTGGAACTGTTATTTCCGATCCAACTGGGACTTATGAAGTTGGTCAAAAGGTAGTTATGATTCCCAATCAACCGCCTATGCAGAGTGACAAGGAGTTCTACGAGAACTACATGACCGGAACCTACTTCCTATCAAGTGGTTATGATGGCTTTATGAGAGAATTTGTCTCTCTTCCAAAAGATCGTGTTGTGTCTTATAATGATATTGAGGACACAGTTGCAGCCATTACTGAGTTTGTGAGTGTTGGTATGCATGCCATGGATCGTTTCTTGCATCTTGGTCATAGTAAGCGAGAGCGCATTGCTGTTATCGGAGATGGTAGTTTGGCCTTTGTGGTTGCGAATATTATCAATTACACTCTACCAGAAGCAGAGATTATCGTCTTTGGTCGCCATTGGGAAAAACTAGAGCTCTTCTCTTTTGCAAAAGAGTGCTACATTACGGATAATATCCCAGAGGATTTGACCTTTGATCATGGATTTGAGTGTTGCGGTGGTGATGGTACAGGTCCAGCTATCAATGACTTGATTCGTTATATTCGCCCACAGGGAACGATTCTCATGATGGGAGTGAGCGAATACAAGGTTAATATCAATACACGAGATGCTTTGGAAAAAGGATTGTTATTAGTGGGATCGTCTCGTTCAGGACGCGTCGATTTTGAAAAGGCCATTCAAATGATGGAAGTCAAAAAGTTTGCGAATCGTCTGAAGAATATCCTTTATCTTGAAGAACCAGTGAGAGAAATCAAGGACATTCACCGTGTCTTTGCTACAGACCTTAATACTGCTTTTAAAACAGTATTTAAGTGGGAAGTGTAGGAGATGGAGGTTAATTGTGGAAAAACTCATCAAAGAAAAAATTTCTTCTTTACTATATGATGAAGAGGAAGTACTCAGTGTTGAACAGCTGGGAGGCATGACCAACCAAAACTATTTGGTCAAAACAACCAACAAACAGTATATTGTGAAATTTTTTGGTAAAGGGACTGAAAAACTCATCAATCGTCAAAATGAAAAGTACAATCTTGAGCTTTTAGAGGATTTAGATTTAGATGTCAAAAATTACCTCTTTGATATTGAGTCAGGGATTAAAGTAAATGAATACATCGAATCGGCAGTAACTCTTGATTCAACATCTATCAAGTCCAAGTTTGAAAAGATTGCACCAATTTTACAAACCATCCATGCTTCAGGAAAAGAATTAAGAGGAGAATTTGCTCCTTTTGAGGAAATCAGCAAATATGAATCCTTGATTGAGGGACCTATCCCTTATGAAAACTATGAAGCTGTAAGAAAAGATGTATTTTTACTAGAAAAGAGATTGGATGATTTGGGTGTTGATAGAAAGTCCTGCCATATCGATTTGGTACCAGAAAACTTTATCGAGTCACCTCAAGGTCGCTTGTATTTGATTGACTGGGAATACTCTTCTATGAATGACCCGATGTGGGATTTGGCAGCTCTTTTCTTAGAGTCTGAATTTACAAAGCAAGAGGAAGATGATTTCCTTTCCTACTATGAAAGTGACAAAACGCCTGTATCACGTGAGAAAATTCGTATCTATAAAATCTTGCAAGATGCTATCTGGAGTTTGTGGACAGTGTACAAAGAAGCTCAAGGAGCTGACTTTGGAGATTACGGTGTCAATCGTTACCAAAGAGCTGTCGAAGGTTTGACTTATTATGGAGGTTAGGATGAAGAATAAAAATGGTGTTTCTTTTGGTCTGCTCTCTGGTATATTCTGGGGATTAGGTCTAACGATTAGTGCTTATATCTTTTCAATTTTTACAAATCTTTCACCTTTTGTTGTGGCTGCCGCTCACGATTTCTTGAGTATCTTTATCTTGTTAGCTTTTCTTTTGGTAAAAGAAGGAAAAGTTCGCCTCTCTATTTTCTTAAATATTCGAAATGTGAGTGTTATAATCGGTGCTTTGTTAGCTGGACCAATTGGTATGCAAGCCAATCTTTATGCGGTTAAATATATTGGTAGTTCTCTAGCTTCATCTGTATCAGCTATTTACCCAGCAGTTTCAGTTTTACTCGCCTTCTTCATTTTGAAACACAAGGTTTCAAAGAATACGGTATTTGGTGTTTTCTTGATTATTGCAGCGATCATTGCTCAAACCTACAAGGTTGAACAAGTAAACTCGTTTTACATTGGGATTCTTTGTGCCCTTATCTGTGCCATTGCCTGGGGGAGTGAAAGTGTTCTCAGCTCCTATGCTATGGAAAGTGATTTAAGTGAAATTGAAGCCTTGTTAATTCGACAAGTAACCTCATTCTTGTCCTATCTAGTGATTGTGCTCTTTTCTCACCATTCATTTGCAGAAGTGGCAGATGGGCAGTTACTAGGCCTCTTGCTTGTCTTTGCGGCCTTTGATATGATTTCCTACTTAGCTTATTATATCGCCATTAATCGCTTGCAACCTGCGAAAGCGACAGGTTTGAATGTGAGCTATGTAGTTTGGACTGTCTTATTTGCAGTTATTTTCTTGGGTGCACCGCTAGATATGCTGACAATCATCACTTCACTTATTGTTATGGCTGGTGTTTATATTATTATTAAAGAATAAAGGAGATTCGTGTGAAAGCGATTATTTTAGCAGCGGGCTTAGGAACTCGTCTGCGCCCTATGACTGAAAATACACCAAAAGCTTTGGTTAAGGTTAATCAAAAACCTTTGGTAGAATACCAGATTGAATTTTTGAAAGAGCGTGGAATTGATGAAATCATCATTGTTGTTGGCTACCTCAAAGAACAATTCGATTACCTAAAAGAAAAATATGGTGTCCGTTTAGTCTTTAACGACAAGTATGCTGATTACAATAACTTTTACTCACTTTATCTCGTTAAAGAAGACTTAGCTAACAGCTATGTCATTGATGCGGATAACTATCTCTTCAAGAATATGTTTAGAAATGATCTAGAACGTTCTACCTATTTCAGTGTTTATCGTGAAGATTGTACCAACGAGTGGTTCTTGGTTTACGGTGATGACTACAAGGTTCAAGACATCATTGTTGATAGCAAGGCTGGTCGCATTCTGAGCGGAGTTTCATTCTGGGATGCACCAACTGCTGAGAAGATTGTTGGCTTTATTGACAAAGCTTACGAAAGTGGTGAATTTGTGGATCTCTACTGGGATAATATGGTTAAAGATAATATTAAAGAACTAGATGTATATGTAGAAGAATTAGAAGGCAACAGCATCTATGAAATCGATAGTGTCAAAGACTATCAAAAACTAGAAGAGATTTTATCTTCTATTAAGTAACCAATCCAAAAAAAGAAGGCTCAGCCTTCTTTTTTTGTTGTTGAAATCAAGGGATGTTTGATATTGATTGTATTTACCAAATAAAACACAATTTATAAAAAAATGAACAAAATAAAACAAAAAATATTGACAACGATTTCATATAGTGTTATACTTATAGCATAAAAGTTAATTGAAAGAAGGGAAAATGTTATGGGATTAGATCATTTCTTTGACAAAAACCTGGTGTTTTGCTTAGAAGCGGATAATCAAGAACAACTCTTTGATCAGGTAGCAACCCTGTTGGAGGAACGAGAAATAGTAACTCCAACTTATCGTGAAGCCTTGATCACGCGTGAAAAGTCATTTCCGACTGGCTTGGATATGGAATTTCTGGGGAAAGATTTGCCAAATGTAGCGATACCTCATACAGATATTGTTCATAATCTAGCTGAGAAAGTGGTGGTTGTTCGATTAGAAAAAACAGTAACTTTTCACAATATGATAGCTCCTGATAAGGAAGTAGAAGTATCCCTACTCTTCTTTATCATTAACAACTCAAGTTCAAGTCAAACAAATATTCTGGCTCAGTTGATGGACTTTTTCACAGGAAATGGACATCTGGAAGATCTATCAAAAATTTCCGAACCAGAAAAACTTTATGCTTACATTTCCGAAGCAACCGCTTAATCTTGTCTATTAAAAAATAAAATCGGAGGAAATCCAAATGATTAAAATTCTTGCTGCCTGCGGTGCAGGTGTTAACTCAAGTCACCAAATTAAAAGTGCTCTAGAAGAAGAACTTTCAAACCGTGGTTATGATGTTCACTGTGATGCAGTCATGGTGAAAGATGTAAACGAAGACCTTATCAAGGGCTACGATATCTTTACACCAATCGCTGCAACTGACCTTGGTTTTGAACCAGGTATTCCAGTAATTGAAGCTGGACCAATCTTGTTCCGTATTCCAGCGATGAGCGCTCCAGTATTTGACAATATTGAAGCAGCTATCAAAGAACACGGACTAAGCTAATTTATTCTTTATCTTGTTAACATTCATATAACTAAAAAAACGGGAGGAACTATTATGGATGTCATTATCAATCTGGCCAACGATATCTTCAAACCTATCTTGGCTATGGGTGGCCCTATCATCATGCTGATCATTTTGACAGTATTGGCCCTACTTTTTGGAGTGAAATTCTCCAAAGCACTTGAAGGTGGTATCAAACTTGCCATCGCCCTTACTGGTATCGGTGCTATCATCGGTATGCTTAACGGAGCTTTCTCAGCATCACTTGCGAAGTTTGTTGAAAACACTGGTATCCAATTGAACATCACCGACGTTGGTTGGGCACCACTTGCTACGATCACTTGGGGTTCTGCATGGACACTTTACTTCTTGCTTGTAATGTTGATTGTCAACATTGTGATGCTTGCAATGAAGAAAACAGATACACTTGACGTCGATATCTTCGATATCTGGCACTTGTCAATCACTGGTCTTTTGATTAAATGGTATGCAGACAACAACGGTGTAAGCCAAGGGGTTTCACTCTTCATCGCAACTGCAGCAGTTGTCCTTGTAGGTATTTTGAAAATCATCAACTCTGATTTGATGAAACCAACTTTCGACGACCTTCTTAATGCACCAAGTTCATCACCAATGACTTCAACTCACATGAACTACATGATGAACCCAGTTATCATGGTCTTGGATAAAATCTTTGATAAAGTATTGCCTGGTCTCGATAAATATGACTTTGACGCTGCAAAATTAAACAAAAAAATCGGTTTCTGGGGATCTAAATTCTTTATCGGTTTCATCCTTGGTATTGTTATTGGTTTGATGGGGACTCCACACCCAGTTGCTGGAGTAGAAGATGCGTCTTCATGGGAACTTGTTATTAAAGGTTGGTTGTCTCTTGGTTTGACAGCCGGTGTAGCTTTGGAACTCTTCTCACTTATCGGATCATGGTTCATCGCAGCTGTAGAACCACTTTCACAAGGTATTACAAACGTTGCTACTAAACGTCTTCAAGGACGTAAATTCAACATCGGTCTTGACTGGCCTTTCATCGCTGGTCGTGCTGAAATCTGGGCTTGTGCTAACGTACTTGCTCCAATCATGCTAGTAGAAGCAGTGCTTCTTTCAAACGTAGGTAATGGTATCTTGCCACTTGCAGGTATCATCGCTATGGGTGTGACTCCAGCTCTCTTGGTTGTTACACGTGGTAAATTGCTCCGTATGATTATCTTCGGAACACTCTTGTTGCCTCTCTTCCTTCTTTCTGGTACTCTTATCGCTCCATTTGCAACTGAACTTGCTAAAGGTGTAGGTGCCTTCCCAGAAGGTGTGAGCCAAACTCAATTGATCACTCACTCAACTCTTGAAGGACCAATTGAAAAACTATTTGGTTGGGCAATCGGTAATGCTACAACAGGTGATATAAAAGCAATCCTTGGTGCAGCAGTCTTCCTTGTATTCTATGTAGGTATCTTTGCTTGGTATAGAAAACAAATGATCAAACGTAACGAAGAATACGCAGCAAATGCTAAATAATTCGCTCCTATAAAATGTAAATTGTGAAAACTAGGTTGTTAATTTCCTACATTGGGAGTGACAACCTAGTTTTTCGTATAAAAATCTAAAAATAGTTGGAGAATATGATGGTAATTGAAATCAAATCAGACCAGTTAACGGTCCAGTTTAAAACCTTAGGTGGCGCCTTATCGTCAATCAAGGATCGAGAAGGCATTGAGTATTTGTGGCAAGGAGATGCCACTTACTGGAGTGGACAAGCGCCAGTACTTTTTCCAATCTGTGGCTCTTTAAGAGAAGATACAGCCTTCTACAGTCATGCAGATGGAACAGAGACGAAAGGAAACATTCCTCGCCATGGTTTGGTCCGTAAAAAAGAATTTGAATTAGTTGAACAAACAGAAAACAGCGTAACCTTTGCTATTGAAGATGATGAGAATACTTATCAGAACTATCCTTATCATTTCCGCCTTGAAATCACTTATCTAGTGACTGGCAAGACTGTTCGTACTCAATACAAGATTTTCAATAAAGAAACTAATAAAGTAATGCCATTCTTTATAGGAGGACATCCAGGATTTAATTGTCCTCTGCTAGATGGAGAAACTTATGAAGATTACTATTTAGAGTTTGAGAAAGAAGAGACTTGCTCTGTTCCCCGTCCTTTCCCAGAAACTGGCATGTTAGACTTTCAAGATAGAAGTCCATGGTTGGATTCGCAAAAGGAAGTGGATCTCAGTTACGATCTGTTTAGTGTTGATGCAGTGACTTTGGATGAGTTGCAATCCAGAACAATTGCCCTTCGTTCTCGTAAGCATGAGAAGGGATTAAAAGTACACTTCAAAGAGTTTTCAAATCTTATTATCTGGTCAACTTTGAATAAGGGACCATTCATTGCCTTTGAACCTTGGTCTGGCTTATCAACATCTCTTGAAGAAGGAGATCATTTAGAAGATAAGAAAAACGTTCGTCTCTTGGAACCCGGTCAAGTAGATCAAATTGGCTTTGATATTGAAATATTTTAGATAAAAAAACCACAAAAACAAACATTTGCTGTTGACTTTTTATAAAAATAGGAGTATATTATGTTTGTAAGCAACAAATGATGTTTGTAACAAACAAATAATCACTTGTTATATTCTCTTTCGAGGAGAAAGTTTGTTTCTAGGAACTTGATTTCCTGGACTTGGATAAGGTGATATTCATCTCATTCAATCAAATTTGTCACTAAACTGCTAGAAAACCTTTTGTAGGTAAACTGCTAACTATAAAAGTCTTTACTAGCCTAGAAAAATAAAAAGGAGTATACAATATGTCTATTGTTATCGGTGCAGATGCTGCAGGTTTGAGATTGAAAGAAGTTGTGAAAGACTTCTTGGAAAAAGAAAACTTCCACGTTGTGGATGTTACAGCTGAAGGTCAAGACTTTGTTGATGTGACTCTTGCTGTTGCTGCAGAAGTAAACAAAGAAGATCAAAACCTTGGTATCGTGATTGATGCTTATGGTGCTGGTCCATTCATGGTTGCAACTAAAATCAAAGGAATGGTTGCTGCAGAAGTATCTGACGAACGTTCAGCTTATATGACTCGTGGACACAACAACTCACGTATGATCACTATGGGTGCACAACTTGTTGGTGATGAATTGGCTAAAAATATTGCTAAAGGATTTGTTAACGGCAAATACGACGGTGGTCGTCACCAAATTCGTGTTGATATGTTGAACAAAATGTGCTAATTAGATTACAGTAAGAAAGGTAAGATAAAAATGAGAATTGCAATTGGATGTGACCACATCGTAACAGATGAAAAAATGGCGGTTTCAGAATTTTTGAAATCAAAAGGATATGAAGTCATCGACTTTGGTACCTATGATCACACACGTACTCACTACCCAATCTTTGGTAAAAAAGTTGGTGAAGCCGTTACAAGCGGTCAAGCTGATCTTGGGGTATGTATCTGTGGTACTGGTGTTGGAATCAACAACGCTGTCAATAAAGTTCCTGGTGTTCGTTCTGCCTTGGTTCGTGATATGACAACAGCTCTTTATGCAAAAGAACAATTGAATGCTAACGTTATCGGTTTTGGTGGTAAAATCACTGGTGAATTGCTCATGTGCGACATCATTGAAGCTTTCATCAATGCTGAATACAAACCATCAGAAGAAAACAAAAAATTGATTGCGAAAATTGAGCACGTTGAAACTCACAATGCTCATCAAGCAGATGCAAACTTCTTTACAGAATTCCTTGAAAAATGGGATCGCGGTGAATACCACGACTAAGAGGTGACGCATGATTTTAACAGTCACAATGAATCCATCCATTGATATTTCTTATCCTTTGGATGAATTAAAAATTGACACTGTCAACCGTGTGGTGGACGTGACCAAGACAGCTGGTGGTAAAGGGCTCAATGTTACACGAGTTCTTTCAGAATTTGGTGATTCTGTTGTTGCTACTGGTTTGGTCGGTGGTAAACTTGGTGAGTTTTTAGTAGAGCATATCGACGATAAAGTAACGAAACGTTTCTTCTCAATCAAAGGAGAGACTCGAAACTGTATCGCTATTCTGCACGGTGACAACCAAACAGAAATCCTTGAAAAAGGTCCCGAAGTTCTGGAACAAGAAGGTCAAGATTTCTTGGTTCATTTCGAAAATCTTCTTAACACTGTGGAAGTAGTTGCTATCTCTGGTAGTCTGCCAGCAGGTCTTCCAGTTGATTACTATGCGAGCTTAGTAGAACTTGCTAATCGCGCAGGAAAACCAGTTGTTTTGGATTGCTCAGGTGCAGCTCTTCAGGCTGTCCTTGAATCACCACACAAACCAACAGTTATTAAACCAAATAACGAAGAATTGTCTCAGCTTCTTGGGAAAGAAGTTTCTGAGGATTTGGATGAATTAAAAGAAGTTCTTCAAGAGCCTCTATTTGCAGGGATTGAGTGGATAATCGTTTCACTTGGTGCAAATGGTGCTTTTGCAAAACATGGGGATACTTTCTATAAAGTAGATATTCCAAGAATTCAGGTAGTCAATCCTGTCGGATCTGGAGATTCTACTGTTGCAGGTATTTCATCAGGACTTCTTCATAAGGAATCGGATGCAGAACTCCTCATCAAGGCAAATGTCCTTGGTATGCTTAATGCTCAAGAAAAAATGACAGGTCATGTGAATATGGCCAACTATCAAGCTCTATATGATCAATTAATAGTAAAAGAGGTATAAAATGGCTTTAACAGAACAAAAACGTGCACGCTTAGAAAAACTTTCAGATGAAAATGGTATTATCTCAGCCCTTGCCTTTGACCAACGTGGCGCTTTGAAACGTCTCATGGCTCAATACCAAACAGAAGAGCCAACAGTGGCTCAAATGGAAGAACTTAAAGTATTGGTAGCAGATGAATTGACAAAATACGCATCATCTATGCTCCTTGACCCTGAGTATGGTCTTCCAGCTACAAAAGCGCTCGATGCCAATGCTGGTCTTCTCCTTGCTTATGAGAAAACTGGTTACGATACAACAAGCACCAAACGCTTGCCTGACTGTTTGGATGTTTGGTCTGCAAAACGCATCAAGGAACAAGGCGCAGACGCTGTGAAGTTCTTGCTTTATTATGACGTAGACAGCGCTGACGAACTCAACCAAGAAAAACAAGCCTACATCGAACGTATTGGTTCTGAATGTGTGGCAGAAGACATTCCATTCTTCCTTGAAATCCTCGCTTATGATGAAAAAATTGCTGACGCAGGTTCTGCAGAATACGCAAAAGTAAAACCACACAAGGTTATCGGTGCCATGAAGGTCTTCTCAGATCCACGCTTTAACATCGATGTCTTGAAAGTGGAAGTTCCAGTAAACGTCAAATACGTTGAAGGCTTTGGTGATGGAGAAATCGTTCATACACGTGAAGAAGCAGCAGCCTTCTTCAAAGCTCAAGACGAAGCAACAAATCTTCCATACATCTACTTGAGTGCAGGTGTATCAGCTAAACTC
>NZ_JUNW01000017.1:0-31411 GCF_001075675.1 Streptococcus oralis | reverse complement strand
GGTGAAAGAAGTAGTTCCAACCAGCACTAACGCAACCAGCACAGGCCCTCAAGGTGTTCCGCAAACAGGTACTCCAAGCTTCCAAGGTGGTGACCCACTGGTTCCAATCGATGAAACAGTCGAGCCAACCTTCGAAGATGGTAGCAAAGAGAAGACTATTCCAGGTCAAGGAACTTACACGATTGTACCAGACGGTACAGTGACCTTCACCCCAGACAAACAGTTTGTTGGAAACCCAGATCCAGTCACAGTCAAACGCGTAGATAAGAACGGTACCCCAGTTACTGCGACTTACAGTCCAGAGTTTACTAAGGTGACTCCAACTGGTAAAGATACTACTTCAGTTAACATTAAGGGTCTTGTTCAAACAGGTACTCCAACATTTGAAGGTGGTAATCCGCTTGTTCCAATCGATGAAACTGTGGCGGCGACATTTGAAGATGGATCAACTGAAAAAGTGATTCCAGGTGAAGGAACTTATACAATCTCACCAGACGGCACCGTCACTTTCACGCCAGAGGCAGACTTTGTAGGAAAAGGAACCGGCGTAACGATTGTCCGTAAGGACAAGAATGGTACTCCAGTTACTGCAAGCTATCGCCCAACAGTTGTAGATCCATCTACTGGTCATGACACGACTTCTACAGGAGCAAAAGGCCAACCACAAGTAGCAACCCCAACGTTTGAAGGACATATCGATAGTACAGTTCCACCAACATTTGAGGATGGTAGCACGACTATGGTTGTTCCAGGTGAAGGAAGCTATACAATTGATAAAGATGGTAAGATTACCTTTACTCCAGAACCAGACTTTGTTGGTAGAGCTAAAGGATTGGTTGTGAAACGTTTGGATGTGTATGGAAATGTAGTTATTGCTCATTACACACCAACTGTCCTTGGACAAACACAAGTGAGTGATGCGACATCAGAAGGTCTTAAAGGTCAAACTCAGACTGGTAAGCCAAACTTTACAGGTGATGTCGATCTGACAGTTCCGCCAACCTTTGAAGATGGAACAACTGAAAAAGTCGTTCCAGGTGAAGGAACTTATGTAATCTCACCAGATGGCACCGTCACCTTTACCCCTGAGGCAGACTTTGTAGGACAAGCTAAAGGTGTGAAAGTGATCCGTAAAGATCGCAATGGAAATATCATTTCAGGATTCTATACTCCAACAGTAGTAGAACTTCCAGAGCAAGTGAAACAGTCTGATAAAAAAGAACTTTCAGTACCTGATTCGAAACCAGATCAATTGACGCAAAACATCTCTGTAGAAAAAAATCAACTTCCAAATACAGGAAGTCAAGAAGATGGTTTGAAAAATCTAGGAATTCTGACAGCCCTAGCAGGTGCCATGACACTTGGATTGCTAGGTAAAAAGAAACGAAACGATGAATCAGACTAATCATTTTTAAGAACCGAGAAATCGGTTCTTTTTTATGACATTTGTCATATTTCCTAGTGACAGAAGCATCTAGCTCCGCCAACTTCAAAAGACTATAATTGAAGTATGAAATGGAGGAAGAAGAAATGAAAAATAAAATGATTGTCGCAGTGAGTTTAGTAGCAGCAGGAGTTATGACCTATCTCATGTTTTCAGGATTGGACGAGGGTTTCTATCATTTTCCTTGGGAGCTCTTTGCTGGCTTTGGAATGATGTCTTGGCTTGTCAGAGAAGGTTTGAAATTAGTCAGAGATGTGAAAAAGGAGTTTGAGGAATGAAAAAAGCAATCATCTATTTCTTTATCGGCCTGTCACTCTTGGTATGGTTAGTGGAAATGTTTACTGGTTGGTTTGACCAAACCGTGCTTCGCCAATTTATTCGTGGTGCTTGGGGTTTTGGGTTTATGATTTTCGTCGTTTTCCCTATGGGAATGAAGTGGTTGAAAGGAGAATCTCATGACTGTGATTAAAGTTGAGAAATTGAGTAAGAAAATAAAAGACAAGGAGATCTTGCGGAACATCTCCTTTGAAATCAACGATGGTGAATGTGTCGCCTTGATCGGACCTAACGGAGCAGGTAAGACGACCTTGATTGATTGCCTCTTGGGCGACAAGTTCGTGAGCTCAGGTCAGATAGCTATTCAAGGCTTTGCACCAACAGATCCTCGATTAAAGCAGCTTATTTCTATCTTACCTCAAGAAAATACGGTGGTTCAAGACTTGAAAGTGAAAGAACTCTTATCCTTCTTTCAATCAATCTATCCAAACAGTCTCTCCAATCAAGAAATTGATGACTTGCTGAGATTTTCGGACAAACAGAAAAATCAGCTAGCGGGCAAGTTGTCTGGTGGGCAAAAACGTTTGTTCTCTTTCGTGTTGGCACTAATAGGTCGTCCGAAAATTCTATTTTTGGACGAACCAACTGCTGCCATGGATACCTCGACACGTCAGCATTTTTGGGAAATTGTCAATCAGTTAAAGAAAAATGGTGTCACCATTGTCTACTCTTCTCACTATATCGAAGAGGTAGAACATACGGCTGACCGCATTTTGGTCCTCCACAAGGGTGAATTGATCCGGGATACGACACCTTATGCCATGCGTGGTGAAGAACAAGAAAAACATTTTACGGTACCACTAACTTATCAGGAAGTTATCAGCACTTTGGACCAGATTCAAGGGCTTGAAATCAAGCAAAATGCTCTTTCCTTCACAACCAAAGAAGCCAGCCAGGTATGGAAAGTCTTGCAAGAACAGGGCTGCATGATCGAAGAAATTGAAGTTCGCAATCGAACTCTCTTAGACAGTATCTTCGAAACGACTCAAGACTAAAGGAGATTGACGATGAAAAATATGACAAGTCTCATGAAAGTGGAAATCATTCTGATGAAACGGCAAGCAGTCTACTACTTGCTATCCATCGGACTTCCAAGTGTGTTTTACCTTATCTTTTCTGGTATGATGTCAGGGTCAGATATTCCAGAAATTGCTCTTCAAGCCTATCTTTTTGCCATGACGCTCTTTAGTATCATGTCAAGTGCTTTTTTCAGTATCCCAAGCACACTCGAATCCGACAAGACGAACAACTGGCAAAAATTGATTCAACATTCTCCCGTATCTATGGTAGAATATTATGTATCAAAACTGTTCAGCACTCTGCTTACTTTCTTGTTATCAATTACAGTTGTCTTTTCAGTTGGTCATTTTGTCCGCGGAGTGACGCTACCTTGGCTTGACTGGTTGGTAATTGGTGCTATTTTGCTGGTCGGAAGTGTGGTCTTTATCAGTATGGGTGTCTTGGTGAGCTTGCTTCCCAGTGCTCAACTGATGACGGTTGTTGGAAATATTGCCTATATTGCTTTGGCTGTCCTAGGTGGACTCTGGTTCCCCTTGGATTCCTTCCCAGAATGGCTCCAATCTATTGGAAAGCTGACTCCAACCTATCAACTGATGCAGGTTGTCTCGACTTATTTGGAGCATCACGAGTTTAACATTCTTGCTGCCTTGGTTGTACTAGGATATACAGTTTTCTTTGGTGTATTGGTCATTCAACTGAAAAAACGGATCGAGGTAAAATAAATCTATGTTGGAAAAATTAAAAAACACTCATTATATGTTTCATATTTCAATAGTGTTTATCATCTTTCCTATAGCGGGTGTCATCGTTGGAGAGTACCCGCTTTTAACCTTGTTATGGACCTTACTATTTGTCCTTGCCTTCTACTCGGTTTTAATCAGTCAGAACCGCACCGTGCAGTGGCTAGCTTGGTGGATCATGCTTGCCTACATTTTTTACAGTTCCATCTGGTTAAATGCGAGCTTCGCTTGGTTTATCTTTTATTTATCCAATCTCCTTATTTATGAGCTGGATGAGGTTTCTTTCCACTCTTGGCGTTTTGTCAGTTTTATTGTCTTGCAACCCTTGATTTTAACTGGAATCTCTATGGTTGGTCAAGTTAGTCCCTGGCACCTCCTCTTTTTCTTGGTGACCTTTATCGTTTCTGATGCCTTGACCTTCGGTCTTTATCGGATTCAGGTATCTGAACAGATAAAAGAAGAAAAGATGAAACAAAATGCCAAGCTCAGTCTTTTCTTGGCTGAAAATGAACGCAGTCGTATTGGTCAGGATCTCCATGACAGTCTGGGGCATACCTTTGCTATGTTGAGTGTGAAGACGGATCTTGCCCTCCAGCTTCTTCAAATGCAGGCCTATCCTCAAGTGGAAAAAGAATTAAAAGAAATTCATCAGATCAGTAAAGAATCCATGAATGAAGTTCGTACAATTATCGAAAACCTTAAAACCAGAACCCTTGCTTCCGAATTTACGACTGTTAAAAAAATGCTGGAAATTGCAGGAATTGAAACAGAAATCAATCACCAACTAGATAGAGCTAGCCTAACTCAGGAATTAGAATCAACGGCCTCCATGATTTTACTTGAGTTAGTGACCAACATCATCAAACATGCCAAAGCATCCAAAGCTTACTTGAAATTAGAACGAACTGGGAAAGAACTCATTCTAACAGTGAGAGATGATGGATGTGGCTTTGCTTCACTAAAAGGAGATGAACTCCATACCGTTCGAGACCGTGTCCTTCCTTTTTCAGGAGAAGTAAAAGTGATCAGTCAGAAGTGTCCAACAGAAGTGCAAGTACGACTACCTTATAAGGAGAGAAACTAAGATGAAACTACTTGTTGCAGAAGATCAAAGTATGTTGCGAGATGCCATGTGCCAGTTGCTTACCTTTCAACCAGATGTGGAGTCCGTCCTACAAGCCAAGGATGGCCAAGAAGCCATCCGACTTTTAGAAAAAGAGACAGTCGATATCGCAATTCTTGACGTAGAAATGCCTGTTAAGACTGGCCTCGAAGTCTTGGAGTGGATACGAGCAGAAAAGCTAGAAACAAAGGTAGTTGTGGTGACGACCTTCAAACGTCCCGGATATTTTGAACGAGCGATTAAGGCTGGAGTGGATGCCTATGTCTTAAAAGAAAGAAGCATTGCAGATCTCATGCAAACCTTGCACACTGTTCTTGAAGGACGCAAGGAGTATTCGCCTGAATTGATGGAAGTGGTGATGACCCATCCCAATCCGTTAACAGAACAAGAGATTGCTGTTTTAAAGGGAATTGCTCAGGGCTTGTCTAATCAAGAAATCGCAGACCAACTCTATCTATCAAATGGAACCGTCCGAAACTATGTCACCAATATTCTTTCCAAGCTAGAAGCAGGCAATCGAACAGAGGCAGCCAACATCGCAACAGAATCAGGTTGGCTTTGATAAGAAAGATAAAAACATCTCAAACGAATGTTTAATCGAAGGAAATCCATACAAGAAAGGGGGAGGCAAATTGCCTCCTTTTCTGGTTTAGAAAAGCGGTGAAAGCTAGTGTCAAAGAGTGAAAAGATCAGAATAAAAATGAAAAATATCTTGACAATGAAGGAAAAATTGTGTTACAATAATAGACGGTACTTTTTACTTTTGGTCTCTCAAAAGTGTACAGGGACGTGCTGACAAATGTTGCAAAAGTACACACAGATGGTAGCTGTCACCAAGTGTATCATCACCAAAAATAAAAAAACACAGGAGAATGTAGATGCCTACAATTAACCAATTGGTTCGCAAATCGCGTAAATCAAAAGTAGAAAAATCTAAATCACCAGCTTTGAACGTTGGTTACAACAGTCATAAAAAAGTTCAAACAAACGTTTCTTCACCACAAAAACGTGGTGTTGCAACTCGTGTGGGAACAATGACACCTAAAAAACCTAACTCTGCCCTTCGTAAATTCGCTCGTGTACGTTTGAGCAACCTTATCGAAGTTACTGCCTACATCCCAGGTATCGGACACAACTTGCAAGAGCACAGCGTGGTGCTTCTTCGTGGTGGACGTGTAAAAGACCTTCCAGGGGTACGTTACCATATCGTCCGTGGTGCACTTGATACTGCAGGTGTTAACGATCGTAAACAAGGCCGTTCTAAATACGGTACTAAACGTCCAAAAGCATAAGGAAAGGGGATAAAGAGAAATGAGTCGTAAAAATAGAGCTCCAAAACGTGACGTATTGCCAGATCCGCTTTACAATTCACAACTAGTTACTCGTCTTATCAACCGCGTTATGCTTGATGGTAAACGTGGTACAGCTGCTTCAATCGTTTACGGTGCTTTTGAGCAAATCAAAGAAGCTACTGGTAACGATGCACTTGAAGTATTTGAAACAGCTATGGAAAACATCATGCCTGTACTTGAAGTACGTGCACGTCGTGTTGGTGGATCTAACTACCAAGTCCCAGTTGAAGTTCGTCCAGAACGTCGTACAACACTTGGACTTCGTTGGTTGGTAACCATCGCTCGCCTTCGTGGTGAACACACAATGCAAGACCGTCTTGCAAAAGAAATCTTGGATGCTGCGAACAACACTGGTGCAGCAGTTAAGAAACGTGAAGACACTCACCGTATGGCTGAAGCTAACCGTGCCTTCGCACACTTCCGTTGGTAAGAATAAGATACTAAGAGCGGCAAAGGCCCAAGGCAAAAATAGGAAACTGATGCAGTGTTCCGTGAACACAAAGCAGTTTATCTTTTTTGCACCGGGCCTTGCTCGAGTTCGAATCAGTTAACTTGAGCTTTTAGCCCTAGTTCAATTCAACTTGTCTACAAGTTGAAACCAACAAAAACAAGATAAACATTGAGAACGGGTAGGTCCTGCCTATCCGTTTTTATTAAAATCGTGTTATAATAGAATAGAAATTAAAATAAATAGGAGAAATAAACCTCATGGCACGCGAATTTTCACTTGAAAAAACTCGTAATATCGGTATCATGGCTCACGTCGATGCCGGTAAAACAACAACTACTGAGCGTATTCTTTACTACACTGGTAAAATCCACAAAATCGGTGAAACTCACGAAGGTGCGTCACAAATGGACTGGATGGAGCAAGAGCAAGAACGTGGTATCACTATCACATCTGCTGCGACAACAGCTCAATGGAACAACCACCGCGTAAACATCATCGACACACCAGGACACGTGGACTTCACAATCGAAGTACAACGTTCTCTTCGTGTATTGGACGGTGCGGTTACTGTTCTTGACTCACAATCAGGTGTTGAGCCTCAAACTGAAACAGTTTGGCGTCAAGCAACTGAGTACGGAGTTCCACGTATCGTATTTGCTAACAAAATGGACAAAATCGGTGCTGACTTCCTTTACTCAGTAAGCACACTTCACGACCGTCTTCAAGCAAACGCACACCCAATCCAATTGCCAATCGGTGCTGAAGATGATTTCCGCGGTATTATCGACTTGATCAAGATGAAAGCTGAAATCTATACTAATGACCTTGGTACAGATATCCTTGAAGAAGATATTCCAGCTGAATACCTTGACCAAGCTCAAGAATACCGTGAAAAATTGGTTGAAGCAGTCGCTGAAACTGATGAAGACTTGATGATGAAATACCTTGAAGGTGAAGAAATCACTAACGAAGAATTGAAAGCTGCTATCCGTAAAGCAACTATCAACGTTGAATTCTTCCCAGTATTGTGTGGTTCTGCCTTCAAGAACAAGGGTGTTCAATTGATGCTTGATGCGGTTATCGACTACCTTCCAAGCCCACTTGACATCCCAGCGATCAAAGGTATCAACCCAGATACAGACGAAGAAGAAACTCGCCCAGCATCTGACGAAGAGCCATTCGCAGCTCTTGCCTTCAAGATCATGACTGACCCATTCGTAGGTCGTTTGACATTCTTCCGTGTATACTCAGGTGTTCTCCAATCAGGTTCTTACGTATTGAACACTTCTAAAGGTAAACGTGAACGTATCGGACGTATCCTTCAAATGCACGCTAACAGCCGTCAAGAAATTGACACTGTTTACTCAGGTGATATCGCTGCTGCCGTTGGTTTGAAAGATACTACAACTGGTGACTCATTGACAGATGAAAAAGCTAAAATCATCCTTGAGTCAATCAACGTTCCAGAACCAGTTATCCAATTGATGGTTGAGCCTAAATCTAAAGCAGACCAAGACAAGATGGGTATCGCCCTTCAAAAATTGGCTGAAGAAGATCCAACATTCCGCGTTGAAACAAACGTTGAAACTGGTGAAACAGTTATCTCAGGTATGGGTGAGCTTCACCTTGACGTCCTTGTTGACCGTATGCGTCGTGAGTTCAAAGTGGAAGCGAACGTAGGTGCTCCTCAAGTATCTTATCGTGAAACATTCCGCGCTTCTACTCAAGCACGTGGATTCTTCAAACGTCAGTCTGGTGGTAAAGGTCAATTCGGTGATGTATGGATTGAATTTACTCCAAACGAAGAAGGTAAAGGATTCGAATTCGAAAACGCAATCGTCGGTGGTGTGGTTCCTCGTGAATTTATCCCAGCGGTTGAAAAAGGTTTGGTAGAATCTATGGCTAACGGTGTTCTTGCAGGTTACCCAATGGTTGACGTTAAAGCTAAGCTTTACGATGGTTCATACCACGATGTCGACTCATCTGAAACTGCCTTCAAGATCGCGGCTTCACTTGCCCTTAAAGAAGCTGCTAAATCAGCACAACCAGCTATCCTTGAGCCAATGATGCTTGTAACCATCACTGTTCCAGAAGAAAACCTTGGTGATGTTATGGGTCACGTAACTGCTCGTCGTGGACGTGTAGATGGTATGGAAGCACACGGTAACAGCCAAATCGTTCGTGCTTACGTTCCGCTTGCTGAAATGTTCGGTTACGCAACAGTTCTTCGTTCTGCATCTCAAGGACGTGGTACATTCATGATGGTATTTGACCACTACGAAGATGTACCTAAGTCAGTACAAGAAGAAATCATTAAGAAAAATAAAGGTGAAGACTAATCAGTCCTCACTCTAGAAGGAAGTCACTTAGTGGCTTCCTTTTTTTGTCTTTAACTATTCATTTTTGCTGAATATAGTATACGAATTTGATCGCTAAGTGAGAAAAATACTAATTCTACCAAGAAAGAAAATATTCTAATTTGATAAATTAAAGTAAATAAAGGTTCCTAATTCCGTAGAAAAGTTAATAAAAATGAGGAAAAGATTCATAAATACACTTTTAGATAGAAAATTCAGAAAATTAACTCTTTTGCCTTGAAAATTTTTGAAAAAATGGTATGATAGTAACAAGCTATTTTTTTAAGAGAAGAGAAAGGGGAACAATGGAGAAAATCAGTTTAGAATCTCCTAAGACGGGGTCGGACCTAGTTTTGGAAACACTTCGGGACTTAGGGATTGATACCATTTTTGGTTATCCTGGTGGTGCAGTCTTACCTTTGTATGATGCGATATACAATTTTAAAGGTATTCGCCACATCTTAGGACGCCATGAGCAAGGTTGTTTGCACGAAGCTGAAGGATATGCCAAATCAACTGGAAAGTTGGGCGTTGCCGTCGTCACGAGTGGGCCGGGAGCAACAAATGCCATTACAGGGATTGCAGATGCCATGAGCGATAGCGTTCCCCTTTTGGTCTTTACAGGTCAGGTTGCGCGAGCTGGGATTGGGAAAGATGCCTTTCAGGAAGCAGACATCGTGGGGATTACCATGCCCATTACCAAATACAATTACCAAGTTCGTGAGACAGCAGATATTCCTCGTATCATTACGGAAGCTGTCCATATCGCAACGACTGGTCGTTCAGGTCCTGTTGTGATTGACTTGCCCAAGGATGTATCAGCTCTAGAGACAGATTTCATCTATTCACCAGAAGTTAATTTACCAAGTTACCAACCGACGCTTGATCCGAATGACATGCAAATCAAGAAAATCTTGAAGCAATTGTCAAAAGCCAAGAAACCTGTTTTGTTAGCAGGCGGTGGTATCAGCTATGCGGAAGCTTCTAAGGAGCTCAATGAATTTGCTGAACGTTACCAAATTCCAGTAGTCACTAGTCTTTTGGGGCAAGGAACCATTGCAACGAGTCACCCGCTTTTCCTAGGGATGGGAGGAATGCACGGTTCTTTCGCAGCCAACATTGCAATGACGGAAGCGGACTTTATGATTAGTATTGGTTGCCGTTTCGATGACCGCTTGACTGGGAACCCTAAGACCTTCGCGAAGAATGCTAAGGTTGCCCATATCGATGTTGACCCAGCTGAGATTGGTAAGATTATCAGTGCAGATATTCCTGTAGTGGGAGATGCTAAGAAAGCCTTGCAGATGCTGTTAGCAGAACCAACTGTTCATAACAATACTGAAAAATGGATTGAAAAAGTTACCAAGGACAAGAATCGAGTTCGTTCTTATGATAAGAAAGAACGTGTGGTTCAACCTCAGGCCGTTATTGAACGCATCGGTGAGTTGACGCATGGGGATGCCATTGTCGTAACTGACGTAGGGCAGCACCAAATGTGGACAGCTCAGTATTATCCTTACCAAAATGAGCGTCAGTTAGTCACTTCAGGTGGTTTGGGTACCATGGGATTCGGAGTTCCTGCAGCTATTGGAGCCAAGATTGCCAATCCAGAAAAAGAAGTCATCCTTTTTGTCGGTGATGGTGGTTTCCAAATGACCAACCAAGAACTAGCGATCCTAAATATCTACAAGGTGCCGATTAAGGTTGTCATGTTGAATAACCACTCACTAGGAATGGTTCGTCAGTGGCAGGAATCCTTCTATGAGGGTAGAACTTCCGAGTCAGTCTTTGATACACTTCCTGACTTCCAGCTGATGGCACAGGCTTACGGTATTAAAAATTATAAATTTGACAATCCAGAAACTATAGAAAAAGATCTAGAGGCTATTCTGGAGGATGTGCCCATGTTTATCGAGGTGGATATTTCTCGTAAGGAACAGGTCTTACCGATGGTACCAGCTGGTAAGAGCAATCATGAGATGTTGGGGGTGAAGTTCCATGCGTAGAATGTTAACAGCTAGATTGCAAAACCGTTCAGGAGTTTTGAATCGTTTTACAGGTGTCCTTTCTCGTCGTCAAGTCAATATTGAGAGTATCTCAGTTGGTGCGACAGAGAACCCCAATGTATCTCGTATCACCATCATTATTGATGTAGCATCTCATGATGAAGTAGAGCAAATCATTAAACAGCTCAATCGTCAAATTGATGTGATTCGCATTCGAGATATCACAGATAAACCACACTTGGAAAGAGAAGTTATCTTGGTGAAGGTATCTGCTCCTGCTGAGAAGCGTGCAGAAATCTTGGCCATTATCCAACCTTTCCGTGCAACGGTGGTGGATGTGGCTCCAAGCTCGATTACGATCCAGATGACTGGGAATGCTGAAAAGAGTGAGGCACTCTTGCGAGTAATCCGTCCTTATGGAATTAGGAATATTGCTCGTACGGGAGCAACTGGATTTACCCGCGACTAATACTCTTTGATTTTCATTGAGTATAAGAAAACAATTTAAATTTGTTAAACAAGTCTAAAAGGCAATAAATAATAGAAAAGAGAGAAAAACTATGGCAGTACAAATGGAATACGAAAAAGATGTTAAAGTAGCAGCGCTTGACGGTAAAAAAATCGCCGTAATTGGGTATGGATCACAAGGTCATGCTCACGCGCAAAACTTGCGTGATACAGGACACGATGTGATTATCGGTGTGCGTCCAGGTAAATCTTTTGACAAAGCAAAAGAAGATGGATTTGACACTTACACAGTAGCAGAAGCAACTAAATTGGCTGACGTTATCATGATCTTGGCACCAGACGAAATCCAACAAGAATTGTACGAAGCAGAAATCGCTCCAAACTTGGAAGCTGGAAATGCAGTTGGATTTGCTCATGGTTTCAATATCCACTTTGAATTTATCAAAGTTCCTGCAGATGTAGATGTCTTCATGTGTGCTCCTAAAGGACCAGGACACTTGGTACGTCGTACTTACGAAGAAGGATTTGGTGTGCCAGCTCTTTACGCAGTTTACCAAGATGCAACAGGAAATGCTAAAAACATTGCTATGGACTGGTGTAAAGGTGTTGGGGCTGCTCGTGTTGGTTTGCTTGAAACAACTTACAAAGAAGAAACTGAAGAAGATTTGTTTGGTGAACAAGCCGTACTTTGTGGTGGTTTGACTGCCCTTATCGAAGCAGGTTTTGAAGTCTTGACAGAAGCAGGCTATGCCCCAGAATTGGCTTACTTTGAAGTCCTTCACGAAATGAAATTGATCGTTGACTTGATCTATGAAGGTGGATTCAAGAAAATGCGTCAATCTATTTCAAACACTGCTGAATACGGTGACTATGTATCAGGTCCACGTGTGATTACTGAGCAAGTTAAAGAAAACATGAAAGCTGTTTTGGCAGATATTCAAAATGGTAAATTTGCAAATGACTTTGTGAATGACTACAAGGCTGGTCGTCCAAAATTAACTGCTTACCGTGAACAAGCAGCTAACCTTGAAATTGAAAAAGTTGGTGCAGAATTGCGTAAAGCAATGCCTTTCGTTGGTAAAAACGACGACGACGCATTCAAAATCTACAATTAATTCTTGTAAAGAGAGACAGAAGGCGAGTTGGGGGTACCTAACTCGTTTTTTATCTTGAAAAGTACTTGAGGAGGAGACAATGCTAAGTGCAAAAGATGTGGTGAAAGCCCACAAAGTTTTGAGTGGTGTAGTAGTTGATACACCACTAGAATATGATCATTATTTATCAGAAAAATATCAAGCAAAGATTTATCTCAAGAAGGAGAATGCGCAACGAGTTCGCTCTTTTAAAATTCGTGGAGCCTATTATGCCATTTCTCAACTATCAAAAGAAGAACGCGAGCGTGGTGTAGTCTGTGCCTCTGCGGGAAATCATGCCCAAGGTGTCGCCTATACTTGTAATGAGATGAAGATTCCTGCAACCATATTTATGCCCATCACAACACCGCAACAAAAGATTGGGCAGGTTCGCTTTTTCGGTGGAGAGTTTGTGACAATCAAGTTGGTTGGGGATACCTTTGATGCTTCAGCTAAGGCAGCACAAGAATTTACATTGACAGAAAACCGCACCTTCATCGATCCTTTTGATGATGCGCATGTTCAGGCTGGTCAAGGGACTGTAGCCTATGAAATTCTTGAAGAAGCCCGTAAAGAGTCTATTGATTTTGATACAGTACTTGTACCAGTAGGTGGTGGCGGATTGATTGCCGGTGTTTCTACTTATATTAAGGAAACCAACCCGACTATTGAAGTGATTGGGGTAGAAGCTAATGGTGCTCGCTCTATGAAAGCTGCCTTTGAAGCTGGAGGTCCAGTTAAACTCAAAGAAATTGATAAGTTCGCTGATGGGATAGCCGTACAGAAGGTTGGACAATTAACCTATGAAGCGACCCGTAAGAATGTTGAAACGCTGATTGGGGTGGACGAGGGCTTGATTTCCGAGACCTTGATTGATCTTTATTCCAAACAAGGTATTGTAGCAGAACCAGCCGGAGCTGCCAGTGTTGCAGCCTTGGAAGTTTTATCAGACTATATCAAAGGCAAGACGATTTGTTGTATCATTTCTGGAGGAAATAACGATATCAACCGTATGCCAGAGATGGAAGAACGTGCCTTGATTTACGATGGAATCAAGCATTACTTTGTAGTGAATTTCCCACAACGTCCAGGAGCTCTCCGAGAGTTTGTAAATGACATTTTGGGGCCAAATGATGACATCACTCGTTTTGAATATATCAAACGAGCAAGCAAGGGGACAGGCCCTGTCTTGATTGGAGTAGCTCTTGCCAATAAGCATGATTATGCTGGATTGATTCATCGAATGGAAAAGTTTGACCCATCTTATATTAATTTGAATGGGAACGAAACGTTGTATAATATGCTAGTTTAAGCTAAAATAAAATTATTATCATATTATTTGCGTAATGGTAATGATGGTGCTATAATGATGGTGATGAAAGGGGGAGATTCCCATGGTTTTACAAATTTTACTTGTTTTATTGTTTTTAGTGGTGATTGCATCAGTGATTATGGTTAGTTCTGTGTATGTGGTTCGACAACAATCTGTCGCTATCATAGAACGCTTTGGTAAATACCAAAAGTTGAGCAATAGTGGTATTCATTTACGAGCTCCTTTTGGAATTGATAGGATTGCGGCAAGAGTTCAACTACGCTTGTTGCAAAGTGAGATTGTTGTAGAGACAAAGACGCAAGATAATGTATTTGTAACGATGAATGTGGCAACTCAGTATCGAGTAAATGAAAACAATGTCACAGATGCCTATTATAAATTGATGCGTCCAGAAGCCCAAATTAAATCCTATATTGAAGATGCTTTGCGTTCATCTGTACCAAAGCTAACCCTAGATGAGTTGTTTGAGAAGAAGGATGAAATCGCCTTAGAAGTTCAAAAACAAGTGGCGGAAGAAATGTCTACGTATGGGTATATCATTGTCAAAACGCTGATTACTAAGGTTGAACCTGATGCTGAAGTAAAACAATCAATGAATGAAATTAACGCGGCTCAACGTAAGAGAGTTGCGGCGCAAGAACTTGCTGAAGCAGATAAGATTAAAATCGTGACCGCAGCAGAAGCTGAAGCAGAAAAAGATCGCCTACATGGGGTAGGGATTGCAGAGCAGCGTAAAGCAATTGTTGACGGACTAGCTGATTCTATCCAAGAGTTAAAGGGAGCCAATGTTGAGCTAACTGAAGAACAAATCATGTCTATCCTATTAACGAACCAGTATTTAGATACGTTGAATAATTTTGCAGATAAAGAGGGTAATAATACAATCTTCCTACCAGCAAATCCTAATGGAGTTGAGGACATAAGAACGCATATATTATCGGCTTTAAAAGCCAAATAAAAATATGCAGAATAATATAGTTACGACGTATATATGTTTTTTTATTGACAAACGAAATAAAAACGTATACAATTAAGTATTGTAAAGAATAATTTAGGAGAAGAACATGGCTAAGTCGAACTTTGAAAAAGTAGAAGCAGTTGTTGGCTGGGTTCGTGATAAGAAAATCACAGGCTACCGTATCTCTAAAGAAACGAATGCGCGTGAAATGTCTATCATTGCTCTAGCACAAGGACGCGCAAAAGTTAAAAATATTTCATTTGAAACAGCTCTTGGTTTAATCGATTTCTATGAAAAAAATCATGAAAAATTTGAAGATTAAACTGTGGTCACAGGCAGATTCCTAAAGCGGATCTGTCTTTCTTTTTCCTAATTACTAAAAAAGACTGCATAAAGAATGCAGTCTTTTATCTTATTTGAGATAGCGCTGAAGAAACTCGCGCGTCCGTTCTTCTTTAGGGTTCGTGAAGAGGTCTTCTGGCTTGCCTTCTTCAGCAATGACGCCCTTATCCATAAAGATGACACGGTGAGAGACATCGCGGGCGAACTCCATTTCGTGGGTTACGACAATCATGGTCAATCCTTCCTGAGCCAGGTCTTGCATGATTTTAAGGACTTCTCCAACCATTTCAGGGTCAAGAGCAGATGTTGGTTCGTCGAAGAGAATGGCGTCAGGATTCATGGAGAGGGCGCGGGCGATGGCTACACGTTGCTTCTGGCCACCAGAGAGTTGTTTCGGTTTGGCTTGCCAATAGCGTTCCCCCATGCCAACTTTTTCAAGATTTTCTTTGGCAATTTTTTCAGCTTCAGAGCGTTCTCGTTTGAGGACAGTCGTTTGGGCGACAATAGTGTTTTCGAGAACATTGAGATTTTCAAAGAGGTTAAACGATTGAAAAACCATACCGAGTTTTTCACGATAGTGAGTAAGGTCATATCCTTTTGCAAGGACGTTTTCTCCTCGGTAGAGAATTTCCCCCTCAGTAGGTGTTTCAAGTAGATTGATTGAACGAAGGAAGGTTGATTTTCCACTTCCTGAGCTCCCGATGATGGAGATAACCTCTCCTTTGTGGACGGTGAGAGAAATGTCTTTTAGCACTTCGTTTTGCCCATAGGATTTTTTGAGGTGTTTGATTTCAAGGATTGGTTGTGTCATTTTTTCAAATCCTCCGTTTGCATTTGGTTAGCACCTGTAGTGTAAGTATCCATGTCCATACGACGTTCGATGAAGCGTAGGATACGGGTCACAGTAAAGGTGAGGACAAAGTAAATCACGGCGATGATGGTAAAGGTCTGGAAGTATTGATAGGTTTGTGTTGCTACAGTATTTCCTGAGAAATAAAGCTCAACAACTGAAATAACGTTCAATACAGAGGTATCTTTGATATTGATGACAAACTCATTACCAGTAGCAGGTAGAATATTGCGGACAACCTGAGGTAGGACAATCTTACGCATGGTTTGATTATGGGTCATACCAAGAGCAGTTGCAGCTTCAAACTGTCCTTTGTCAACTGCTAGAATACCACCACGAACGATCTCTGTCATGTAGGCACCCGTGTTGATTGAGACGATGAAGATAGCAGCTAGTGTGCGGTCAAGATTGATACCGAAAGCTTGGGCAGTTCCATAGTAGATAACCATAGATTGAACAATCATTGGCGTACCACGGAAGATCTCGATATAGACATTGAGAATCCAACCGACTAGTTTCTGTAGGGCGTACATTGCCTTGTTCTCAGATAGTGGAGCGGTACGGAAGACCCCGATCGCAAGTCCGATAAGGAGACCTGTGATGGTTCCGATAATGGAGATTAAGAGTGTGATACCAGCACCACGCAAGAGTTGTTGCCAGTTCTCAGAAAGAATCTTAGCGACTTGGCTAAAGAAACTACTTTCTTCCTCCGTTGTTGTAGACTCCACAGGTTGCTCTTTGATCATACGATCCATGAGGGCTACTTGTTCATCCTTAGAGATGGTTTCGATGCTCGCGTTGATTTGGCTGATGCGGCTGTCATCTTTACGAAGTCCAATAGCTATAGCCGTATCTTCTTCGCCAGTTTTGAAACCTGGTTGAGGTTGGATCATTTTGAACTTAGCGTTAGCAGACTCAGCGGTCATTGCTTCAGGTCGTTCAGAAACATAGGCATCAATAACACCAGCCTCCAGAGCTTGACGCATCTGAGCGAAGTCACCCATAGCAGTTTCTTTTTTGGCACCTGGAATTTGGGAAATCAGATCATAAAGGTAAACACCTTGTTGAGACGTGATTTTTGCTCCGCTGAAATCCTCCAAAGAGTTGGCATTCGCATAGGCAGAGTCCTTTTTTACCAATAGAACCGGTTCGCTAGTATAGTAACTGCTTGAAAAAGCAATTTCTTGTTTGCGTTCAGCGGTTGGGCTCATACCGGCAATGATCATATCAATTTTGCCAGAAGTAAGGGCTGGAACAAGTCCTTCCCATTTGGTTTTCACGACCAAAGGTTCCTTGCCTAAGTCTTTGGCAATCTTTTTAGCGATTTGAACATCGTAGCCGTTGGCATATTGGTTGGTACCGTCGATTTTGACGGCGCCGTTACTATCGTCGTCTTGGGTCCAGTTGAAGGGAGCGTAAGCTGCCTCCATCCCGATGCGTAAATATTCGTCGGCTTGGACTTGGCTAACTAGTCCTAAGGTAAGGGCTAGGCTAGCAAGGATAGATAAGCATAATTTTTTCATGTTTTCTCCTATTTCTAGTCTAAAAATGACTCTCTCTATTGTATCTAAAAATAGTGAGATTTTCAATACAAGTAAGCCTTTATTTATAAAAAATGATATAATGGTAAAAAGATTGAAAGGGAACCGATTATGAAAAAAAGATGGCTGTTGGCTTTGGTATTTACTTATTTATTATTTATACCGAGCCTGGTTTTTGCAGTAGACTTTGATATCTTATCCTATCAGGGTGATTTGAATATTCATGCAGATAATACTGCAATTTTTAAGGAAACAATTACCTACCGCTTTGGAGATGATTATAATGGTCAGTTAGTTGGACTCGGGAAAGTTGGGAAAATGCCAGAAGGATTTGACATTGATCCCGATCCGACCGTTCAGGTCTCTAAAAATGGAAGAATTGTTCAAAATGCTTCCTTCTATACTATGGAGGAAGAGGACGGCTACAAGGTAAAAATTTACAATGCTGGATATGCCGGAGATACTGTTCGGGTAACGGTTACCTGGAAACTAACAAACCTTCTCTTCTTATATAAGTATAAGGATATCGCAGAGCTAAATTGGCAACCCTTGACCGATAGTACTGGAGACATCAAAGAGATTGAGTTTAAGGTCAGCTCTGATACTCCAGCAGAGAACCTCTATTTTCATGCAGGCCAACTCCTAAGGGACTCTAGTGTTGAAAAAGTAAATAATCTCTATCATGTCAAAATGAAAGACCTTCCTAGAAAGCGACAGATCGAATTACACGCAAACTGGCCTAGAAGTGCTTTTGCAGGAGCTCCAGATCAAGGATTAGAGGAAGAACGTTTAACCGATTTTAACCGGATTGAAAGCAATATAGCAACAGAAAAAGCGCAAAGTGAGATTTTGATGAAATGGATGCTTCCCGTCATTTTTATGAGTCTCTTACTTCTAGTCCCTATCTTCTATAGGATGTTTCGTCAGAGTACAAGTATTAAAAAGGTCTTTCCAAAAGATCATCGACTCTACGAACCACCGATGGATTTGCCTCCAATGGTTTTAGCAGAAGCAGTGTATTCAACTTCCTTAGAGGAAGTCAATCCCCTAAACAAATCAGGGTTTGGTAAATTTACTTTTGAACGTTTGATTCAGGCAACCTTGTTGGATTTAGTAGATCGAGGTCATTTATCTATTTTTCAAAGGGATGAGGAACCTTATGTGCGCATTATCAGTGAAAAGGGTTTGTCCAATTTTGAGAAGGAATGCCTGCGCATGACTTTGTCAAATAAGAAAGAATTGGCTATTTCAGAGCTCTTCCCTGATTACCAAGTTTCATCTTCCCTTTACCGTGGTGCCAAAGAGTCAGATGAAAAACATATCCGAGAAACAGGCTCGCGTCTTAAACGCTCCTTTGAAGGAAGACTTCAACGCATTCAGTCTTGTGTCAAGGATAAGGTCCATGTACTTCGTATCCCAAGCTATTATCGTCCCTTGACAAGTGAGGAACGCCGCCTTGCTCTTGGGATGCGGGTCTGTTCAGCCATAACAGCTCTAGGTGGATTGCTTTTCTTTTATTATAGTTGGCAAACACATGGGTTCTTTTCGATCCCGTTTCTACTTTTAGGATTGACAGGATTAGGGGCTAGTTTCTGGGTTTATCTTGCCACGCGAGGAGCCTATCGCGATGGAGTTCTGACAGAGGAAGGAGCGGAAATCTTCTATCTCTGGACGAGTTTTGAAAATATGCTTCGCGACATTGCTCATCTAGATCAGGCTGAGCTAGAGAGCGTCGTCCTTTGGAATCGTCTGCTGGTCTATGCGACTCTCTTTGGTTATGCCAAGAAAGTGAGCAAGTTAATGAAAGTACGTCATATTCAGCTAGAAAATCCAGATTTGAATCTATATATAGCCTTCGGTTGGCACACACAGTTCCACGCCTCAACTGCACAAATCAAGCAATATACTACTGTAGCGAATACAGCTAGCAATTACTCTGTATCTTCTGGAAGTGGAAGTTCAGGTGGAGGATTCTCAGGAGGAGGAGGCGGTGGTAGCATCGGCGCCTTCTAAAAAATCTATCGCAACATCCGAAATTATGCTATAATAGAGAACAGAAAAAGGAGTAATGTATGTATTTTATTGAAATTTTGAAGTCAATCTTTTTTGGGATTGTTGAAGGAATTACAGAATGGTTGCCCATTTCAAGTACTGGCCACTTGATCTTGGTTGAAGAATTTGTTCAATACAAGGACCAAAATGAAGCTTTCATGTCCATGTTTAATGTTGTCATTCAGCTCGGTGCCATTTTAGCAGTTATTGTCATTTACTTTAACAAGCTCAATCCCTTCAAACCTGGTAAAAATAAGGTCGAAGTCCGTCGAACTTGGCAGTTGTGGTCCAAGGTCTTCGTTGCGACCGTACCTTTGCTATTGGTCTTTAAATTGGATGATTGGTTTGATGCCAACTTCCATAACATGGTTTCGGTTGCGATCATGTTGATTATCTATGGGGTTGCCTTTATCTACCTTGAAAAACGAAATAAGGCGCAAGCCATTGAACCAACAGTAACTGAGTTAGACAAGTTGCCTTATAAAACAGCCCTTTACATCGGTCTCTTCCAAGTCCTTGCCCTTTTCCCAGGAACAAGTCGTTCAGGTGCCACTATCGTCGGTGGGTTGTTGAATGGAACAAGTCGCTCTGTCGTAACAGAGTTTACCTTCTATCTCGGAATTCCTGTTATGTTCGGAGCCAGTGCTTTAAAGATTTTCAAATTTATTAAAGCAGGTCAACTTTTGAGTTTTGGTCAACTATTCTTGCTTCTTGTAGCCATGGGAGTAGCCTTTGGAGTCAGCATGGTTGCTATTCGTTTCTTGACCAGCTATGTGAAGAAACACGACTTTACACTCTTTGGGAAATACCGTATTGTACTCGGTAGTGTCTTGTTGCTCTACAGTTTTGTGCGTTTATTTGTATAAGAAAAAGCTTGAAGGGAGATTCCTTCAAGCTTTTTAAAATCCTGTCACTGTGATTCCTAGTAAACGGATACCTTTTTCTTTTTCAGCTAGTTCTTCGTAGAGTTGAAGGGCGGTTTGCGCAATTTGGCTAGCGTCCTGTGTAGCTTGTGGGAGGCTTTTTCGTCTAGTTAGAGTGGAGAAATCGGTGTAACGAATCTTTAGGATAATGATTTTTCCAGCTTTGTCTTGTTTACTGAGGTTGAGAGCTACTTTTTCAGAGAGAAGAGTCAACTCTTTTTTGATATCTTCTTCATCCTGGAGAATCTTACCATAGGTTTTTTCCTTCCCGATTGATTTGCGGATGCGATTGGACTTGACTGGAGAATTGTGAATGCCACGAGCTTTTCGATAAAGATCATAACCAAGTCTGCCAAAGCGATCGATTAAAGTGACTTCAGAGACGTCCAATAAGTCTGCACCAGTATAAATGCCCATTTCATGAAGCTTTTCTACTGTTTTCTTACCTACACCATGAAATTTAGCAATATCCATTTGTTTGAGAAATTCTTGGGCTTGGTCAGGTAGAATCACTGTCAAACCATGTGGTTTTTGATAGTCACTAGCCATTTTAGCTAGGAATTTGTTATAAGAAACACCTGCAGAAGCAGTCAGGTGTAGTTCCTGCCAGATATCCTCTTGGATAAGGCGGGCTATTTTGACGGCCGACTTGATACCAAGTTTATTTTCCGTCACATCTAAGTAAGCCTCGTCAATACTCATAGGTTCAATCAAATCTGTATAGCGTTTAAAAATAGCTCGAATCTCAAGCCCCACTGCCTTATACTTTTCATAATTTCCAGAGATAAAGACAGCTTGGGGACAGCGTTCATAAGCTTCTTTAGAACTCATGGCTGAATGAACACCAAAAGCTCGTGCTTCGTAGCTACAGGTAGAAACGACACCACGCCCACCTGTTTGTCTGGGGTCACTTCCGATAATGACAGGTTTGCCCTTTAATTTGGGATTATCTCTGATTTCCACCGCAGCAAAAAAGGCATCCATGTCGATATGGATGATTTTTCTGGACAGATCATTTATCAATGGAAATATGAGCATTTTTATCCCTTTCTAGAGTCATTTTCTATTTATTATACCCTTTTTTCTGAAAAAACGGGAAAGTTCGACCTGGCTTTCAAAAATATAATACAGATTGGAGTAAAAAAGAGACTGTATTATAAAAGAAAGCGTCTAAAATGCCGATTTTCTCTTGTTGAAATCGGTTACTGTATGGTATACTTGTCTCAAGAATGTAACAGATGACTGTTACTAGAAAAAAGAGGACATTAACATGGTTGTTAAGACAGTTGTTGAAGCACAAGATATTTTTGATAAAGCTTGGGAAGGCTTCAAAGGCGTAGATTGGAAAGAAAAAGCAAGTATTTCTCGCTTCGTTCAAGCTAACTACACACCTTACGATGGAGATGAAAGTTTCCTTGCTGGACCAACAGAACGTTCACTTCACATCAAAAAAATCGTAGAAGAAACAAAAGCACACTACGAAGAAACTCGTTTCCCAATGGACACTCGTCCAACATCTATTGCTGATATTCCTGCTGGATTTATCGACAAAGAAAATGAAGTTATCTTCGGTATCCAAAACGATGAACTCTTCAAATTGAACTTCATGCCAAAAGGTGGTATCCGTATGGCTGAAACTACTTTGAAAGAAAATGGATACGAACCAGATCCAGCTGTTCACGAAATCTTTACTAAATACGTAACAACAGTTAACGACGGTATCTTCCGTGCCTATACTTCAAATATCCGTCGCGCTCGTCACGCTCACACTGTAACTGGTCTTCCAGATGCCTACTCACGTGGACGTATCATCGGTGTTTACGCACGTCTTGCTCTTTACGGTGCAGACTACTTGATGCAAGAAAAAGTAAACGACTGGAATGCGATCAAAGAAATTGATGAAGAAACAATCCGTCTTCGTGAAGAAGTAAACCTTCAATACCAAGCATTGCAACAAGTTGTTCGCTTGGGTGACCTTTACGGAGTTGATGTCCGCAAACCAGCGATGAACACGAAAGAAGCCATCCAATGGGTTAACATCGCCTTCATGGCTGTCTGCCGTGTTATCAACGGTGCTGCAACATCTCTAGGACGTGTGCCAATCGTATTGGATATCTTTGCAGAACGTGACCTTGCTCGCGGTACATTTACTGAATCAGAAATCCAAGAGTTCGTTGATGATTTCGTTATGAAACTTCGTACAGTTAAATTTGCTCGTACAAAAGCTTATGACCAATTGTACTCAGGTGACCCAACATTCATTACAACTTCTATGGCTGGTATGGGTAACGACGGTCGTCACCGTGTTACTAAGATGGACTACCGTTTCTTGAACACTCTTGACAACATCGGTAACTCTCCAGAGCCAAACTTGACAGTTCTTTGGACTGACAAATTGCCATACAACTTCCGTCGCTACTGTATGCATATGAGCCACAAACACTCTTCTATCCAATACGAAGGTGTAACAACAATGGCTAAAGACGGATACGGAGAAATGAGCTGTATCTCATGCTGTGTGTCACCACTTGACCCAGAAAACGAAGATCAACGCCACAACATCCAGTACTTCGGTGCTCGTGTAAACGTTCTTAAAGCCCTTCTTACTGGTTTGAACGGTGGTTACGACGATGTTCACAAAGACTACAAAGTATTTGACATCGATCCTATCCGTGACGAAGTTCTTGAATTCGAATCAGTTAAAGCGAACTTTGAAAAATCTCTTGACTGGTTGACTGACACTTACGTAGATGCTTTGAACATCATCCACTACATGACTGACAAATACAACTACGAAGCTGTTCAAATGGCCTTCTTGCCAACTAAACAACGTGCTAACATGGGATTCGGTATCTGTGGATTTGCTAACACTGTTGATACATTGTCAGCGATTAAATATGCTACCGTTAAACCAATCCGTGACGAAAATGGCTACATCTATGATTACGAAACAATCGGTGAATACCCACGTTGGGGTGAAGATGACCCACGTTCAAACGAATTGGCAGAATGGTTGATCGAAGCTTATACAACTCGTCTACGTAGCCACAAACTTTACAAAGACGCAGAAGCTACAGTATCACTATTGACAATCACATCTAACGTTGCTTACTCTAAACAAACTGGTAACTCACCAGTCCACAAAGGTGTATACCTCAACGAAGATGGTTCTGTGAACTTGTCTAAACTTGAATTCTTCTCACCAGGTGCGAACCCATCTAACAAAGCTAAAGGTGGATGGTTGCAAAACTTGAACTCACTTGCTAGCCTTGACTTTGGTTACGCAGCTGACGGTATCTCATTGACAACTCAAGTTTCTCCACGTGCTCTTGGTAAGACTCGTGACGAACAAGTTGATAACTTGGTAACAATCCTTGATGGTTACTTCGAAAACGGTGGACAACACGTTAACTTGAATGTTATGGACTTGAACGATGTTTACGAAAAGATCATGTCAGGTGAAGATGTTATCGTACGTATCTCTGGATACTGTGTAAACACTAAGTACCTCACTCCAGAACAAAAAACTGAATTGACACAACGTGTCTTCCACGAAGTTCTTTCAATGGATGACGCATTGAGCTAAGATAGTATAAAGAAAACTAGCCTTAAGGCTAGTTTTTTTGTTACTGAGGTTTTGATAGTTTTAAAACAAGGAATATTATAGTTTTTGCTCTCAGAGAGAAGAGACAAATTACTTCTATATAAAATATGACTTTTTCTGCCTTACTGCAGGTGTCATAGAATTGACTAAAAAGGATTGAAGTCTACAAAATATAGACTTCAATCCTTTTTTAAAATATACTATCTAGCTTGAAGAGTAAATGACATATACTTTAGTCGTTATCTTCTTCTTTACGTTTGAATAGTGTAAGACCTAAGGCTGCAAATAGAGCTAGAGCACCAGTCACTGCTGCAGAGTGATTGTTTTCTGTTCCTGTATTTGGTAATACTTTGGTATTATCAACAGTAGATTGCTCAGTATTTGCATGGTTTTGTTGACTATCTTGACTTAATTGGTCAGTATTATTTGGAGTAGTTGCAGTAGTAGCAGCTGTTCCTATTCTTACAATTTCATCAGTAGGTGTAATTGTAACTGTAGAAGAGAGAATGTTGCTAGAAATAATCTGTCCTTTATCATCAAAAACTTCTTCGATAATGATTGTACGAAGACCAGCTTTACCTGGGGCCACAATTATTTGTGTTCCACTAGGCAATTTATCATCATAAATGGATTGAATACCATATGGAATAGAAAGTTCAATAGTTCTCTGAACAGTTCTAGTAAGTGGTTTTGTTCCCACAAGTACAATCTGTTTGACAGGCTCAGTTTGTTCGTCAGAGACAACACGAGATGAGATCACAGTATTGTTTCGGTTGTCAATAGTATCTTCGTGAACAATAGTTCTAGTACCTTTAACACCAGGGGTTTGAATCTCTTCTTCCCCAACAAATAGCTTATCAGAAGGCACTTTAACGATGTCAAAGTCAATATCTTGTTTTTCAGTTCTTTGAGTAGTTACAGTGAGTGGTTTTGTTCCCACAAGTACGATCTGTTTGACAGGCTCAGTTTGTTCATCAGAGATGACGCGAGACGAGATCACAGTATTGTTTCGGTTGTCAATAGTATCTTCGTGAACAATAGTTCTGATACCTTTAACACCAGGAGTCTGAATTTCTTCTTCTCCAACAAATAGCTTGTCAGAAGGCACTTTAACGATATCAAAGTCAATATCCTGTTTCTCAGTTCTTTGAGCAGTTCTAGTAAGTGGTTTTGTTCCCACAAGTACAATCTGTTTTACAGGTTCGGTTTGTTCGTCAGAGATAACACGAGACGAGATCACAGTATTGTTTCGGTTGTCAATAGTATCTTCGTGAACAATAGTTCTAGTGCCTTTAACACCAGGAGTCTGAATGTCTTCTTCCCCAACAAATAGCTTATCAGAAGGAACTTTAACGATATCAAAGTCAATATCCTGTTTTTCAGTTCTTTGAGTAGTTACAGTGAGTGGTTTTGTTCCCACAAGTACGATTTGCTTAATAGGTTTAGTAGTGATACTATCAGAAACTTGTTCTCTTGAAATTAGATCATTTGTATCATTATCACGGATTTCTCGATAAGAAACAGTACGGATTCCTTTGACACCAGGAGTTTTGATGACAGAATCACCAACTAAAATAGTATCATCGTTTACATATTCTGTTTCGAAATCGACATCAAACTGATCAAATGCTCCAATAGCTTTGGAAGTTCGTGTACCAACATGGACAATACGGCTTTGCGGTGCCGTAGTTACATTTTCATCAGTAAATGTATATTGCGTATCGTTCTTCAAACCAATTGGAAGGTTTTCGTAGCGATAAATCATCTCAGTTGTTTGAGTTTGTTTTTTAGTATCAGTGTAACTATACGCCTTAGTGGCAGTCATAATATTGCCATCTGTGGTTGTATAGTCTGCTCGAAGCAAGCCAGGAATGCGATCATTATCAGTAGCTTCTCGAATATTTGTTGTTGCATAGAAGTATCTGAGACCATAGTTTAGGATATCGGTTCCACTTGATTTCTCATAAGCAGAGTTATCGACACCAGTCGCATAGGTATTTACAGTTTTCGTTCCAGCTACACCAGGAGTTTTCTCAATGCTAGTTCCAGCAGCGATAGTTTTATCGTTCACGTAGATTGTTTCATATGGAATAGTCTCTTCTGAACTATTGACTAAGCGAGGGGAACTTGTTGAAAAACGACTAACTCCCATATTGAATTGAGTGCTATTCTTTTCCTTGTTAGGAGTAAGGCGTTCGGTTGCAGGCTTATAGATCGCATTGCCAAGTGGATCGGTTTTCGTATCGGTAGTAGAAGCTGTGATTTCGGATTCGGAAGTGAAGGTATTGTTTTCAGTATATCGAACCAGGTGATTGGCTTCTAATACACGGATTGGCAAATCAACATTGTTAGCATAACTAATATTAGAAATTTTAATATCGTTTCCAATAAAAGCTAATGGTTGAGTTCGACTAAGTGTATTTGGAAGGTTGCTTGGAGTTCGAGTTGTATTAATACCAAAACCAATTCCAGGTTGCACCAAAGTACCATTATTTCCATTTAAACTAATTAACGGCGTTTGCGTTGCAGCATTCTTAGCTAAAGATTGTGTGATTTTCCCAAAGTCAAGATTATTGTCTTTAAAAAGAACGCCCTCTGCATTTGTTGTAATAGAAATGATAGGCATTGTCTTTTGTTTTCCGATGATGCCAGGTCTAGTACTCATGAAAGTTTTTTTGACTTTAATGTCATTGTTTTGGAAAACAACAGACCCACGGAACTTATCTTGGTTAGCTCGAATTGTTTTATCTGCGACATTAAAATTACTAGTCGATTCAGCGATTGTAATAGCAGATAAATCTTTATTTGGATCACCGTAAAGTTCTTCAAGCTCGACTTTATTATTACTAATGTTGATGGAACCAGAACCATATCCCAATCCGTTTGCAAATTTACTTGTATCAGATAATGTAGCGGTTCCCCTAATATTGTCATTAGAAGAGTTAATCATCTTAATCAAATCGTTTGCTGAGTGTCCAGTGATTTGATTGTTTTTTATATTTAGTACATAGTTTAGATAAGGCTCTTGCATACGAACCAAGATAGCATTTGTATTGTAGTCTTGGTTTGTAGCGGTTCTACCTGATGAATCCAAATCTTGAATGCGGTTATTACTAATTTCAAAATAACCTACGGCTCCGTCTGCACTCAAGTCCTGAGATTTTTCATTCGTTTGCAAATGAATCGCTTCATACTGGAGGTAATCATGACCATGTGTAAATTTTCCGTCAACTTTCAAGTCATCTCGTACTAGACGATTTGTTTTATCTTGTGTGACAACGTTGTTTCGAATGACAACATTTTCCATTTTAAAGTTTCGGTTGTATACAGAGATACCTAACAAGCGATCTCCGTATGAAATGTTGTTTTCGATTAAAATTCGGTCACCGTCGTGAATATCTAAACCTTTACGATAGTTATAGGTACTCGTATTGTTTCGGAAAACTATTCCATTATTGTAGGATCCAGCCTCTGAAGCGAAACCATAACCTGTACTTCCGTTTAATTTGTGTCCATTTTCAGAAGTGGTTGTTCCTTCAATAAGGATATTGGTTTGGTAAGAGAATTGAACTCCAGCCACTCGGTTATTGTGAGTATTACTGTTTAATACTTTATTGTTTTCACCTAAGTTTAGACTACTGAAAGTATAACCAGGAGCTTTTCCAGCAATCAAATTACTCACAGAGCGAGGACGGCCCCAACCAGGTAGAGAGATATTTGAGACACTGTTATATGACGACCCGAAACGGATACCAGCTTTGTTAGCTCCACTCGCTTCAATGTTCTCAACAGTTACATTATCAGAATCATTGATAAGGACGCCATCGACTTTTCCATAGTAGGGCATTCCTTTGACGTAGAAGCCATCATGTTGTTCTCCAAAAGCTTCTTTTAAGTTTTGGATAGAAACAGATAAATCTTTCACAAGGAATCCATTTTGATTTTCAACTAGCAAAACTGCATGGTCGCGATTGTCAGTATCATTCTCGTTGCTATCCCAAGGATTTCCTAGCTGAACTAAATTTGTTTTTAATACGGTTGTTCCTGGACCATCTCCAAAGAGACCGGTTACATTTGAGTGCTCTGAACCGATTTTAATTTGATTAAAGGAGCCACTTTCGCTTTTGCGATAGATAGGCAACGCAATACCTGTGAGATTCTCCCCATTAGAACTGATATAACGAACAAGTCCATCCGAGTCTACACGAAGATTTTGATATTCTTCTTTTGTAACATGCGAAAGGTCCTGAACACCATCAATTCGTCCTTTTTGTATAGGCATAGGGACACCTGATCCGTATGTTAAAATTTTATAGTGATCAATTTCGCCTTTATCACGAGCCACATTGACAATTCCAGAAAGTTTGACGGCAACACCAGTATGTTGTGTACCATCTGGATCAGCCATTACAATTTCATTTGCTGCTTTTAGTGCTTTATTAACAGCGAGAGTATCATCTTGGTTATCAGCTACATTCAAACCAAAATCAGTAGCATTGACATAGTACCATTTGTTTTTATGATCATAGTGAACATCATACTCAATGCCTTCAACAGTTGGTTTTGAAACAACGGTTCTTACATCTTCTGTGATGGCATCCTGAATTTTTTTTGATTGGTTTTCTTTTGGTATTTCAGGAATGGCTTTTGCTTTGATTGTGTCCTCGTCAGCTTTTACTTCTGGTTTTAGAGCAGGTTCGATAGGTTCAGCAGGTTCAGTCGGTATAGATTCTTTTGGCTGACTTTTATTTTTTTCCGCAGATGTGGATGCGCTTACACTTCGGAAGCCACTTCGTCCTATTTGTTTACTATCTGCTGGCTTCGTAGGAGTTTCAGTTACAGTGCTAGCACTATCGGATACATTAGAGGAAGGAGTAGTAGACTGTTCAGTCACTGAACTAGGATTATTACCATTTTCAGCAGAATTTAGGGTATTTCCGTCTTCATTGTTTTTTTCAATCGTTGAAGATGTAACTGTAGTCGGTTGTAGCATTTCTGAAGTGTCTCCCCCAACTTCATTAGCGGCTACGTTATTGACTAATAAGGCCGATGTAACAATTCCGATTGAAACAGCAACCCAGTGCTTCTTTACTTTACGTAACTTTTTCATAAAATTATAATTCCCTTTATAATGTATATATTAAGTAGTTTGGCCACAATTATTCATAATAATTTATATTTAGTTTCTCCTACAAATAACTATAATAACATATAAAAATATATTGCAACCTTTTTATTTTAACAAATCAAGTAGTTTGAGTCAAGAAATCAAACTAGAAAATTAAAATTATTTTTTAACACAAATTATTTTATTCGTAAAATAGTTGAAATTGAGTTTGTTTTACTTGACAGAATGACAAGTATAATGCTAGAATGTATGTGGTTATTTATGTTTAATACTTAAAGTGTTTGGAGGACTTTAACTACTAAATATCAAATAATCTGTGATTTCTTCTTCGTTTCTCAGGAGAGGGGTTAAGAACATTGAAAATAAAATATAGAAAAGAGGGGAAACATGGCAAAAAGCAAAATGCTGAAATTGCTTTCAAAACTTTCAGCTGCAGCTCTTTCTGTCTTGACACTTACATCTGTTTCGACAAATACTGTTAAAGCTGATGACCCAACGCCAAAGGAATTAACGCAAGTTATTACAGGTGTTGAGTTGTTGGATGCTTCAGATACGAAACAGAATGTAACATCTGAGGGAGATTATGCAGTTCGTACAGGGAATGCCTACAAGCTTCGTGTAACGTTTGATCTCAAACAATACAATGAAAACTTGAACAATGGTGATTATTTCACTTTCGACATTCCTGCACCAATGACAGTCTACAACGGCACTCAACAGTTGGTTGACCCAGCTACGCAAGTAACGATTGGGGAAGCAGTTGTAACATCAAGTGGTAATGACAAGGGTGGTAAAGCGAAAATTACCTTGAAAAACTTGGACAAGTACCTAGCTGCAACCGGTGGAGATAAAGTTAAGGATGTATCTGGTAACTTTGCGGCATCATTCCGCTTCCTAACAGACCAGACTAAGACACCAATTAGCTTTAATTCTTCTTCTATGAAGCAAGAAGTAAACCATACGTATACGTCTAAGACAATCACAGGTCCTAAAGTTGGTACTGAAAACTATGCGAAAGCTGGTGGACAAGCTTCTCGTGAAAGCTGGAACTCTCCAAAACTAGCAGCAATCGGATCAGTAAGCTCAGGTAATGAGATGTCAAACTGGCGTGTACGTGTGAACACAGAAAAACAAGATTTTGGACAAAACATTGTGCTTCATGACACAATTCCAAATGATGACACATCTTACACACCAGCTCAATACATTCCAGAAAGCTTGAAGATTTACAAGGCTGATATTAACGGCGGTACTTCTGCTGTTCCTCCAGGAGCAGAACTCATGGTAGAAGGCACTGACTATACAGTTGCTTGGAACTCAAACTATACATCATTTGATGTTACAATCAAAGATGGAACGACTTCTTACTTCGTTACATATAGTACTACCACTCCAAATGATGGTACGAAAGTAGCAAATATCATAGCTTTGTCTCTTGCGGACGGAACAAAACTTGCACAAAATACAAGTCGCCCAGGTGCGCTTAGCATGAAAGCGGAAGCAACATCTTTGATTTCTGGTACAATTGTAGCATCTACAGCTTACCAAATTAAGATTAATAAGACAGACGCGTTCACTCTTACACCTGTTCAAGGAGCAGTTTATACTGTGACAGCAGCAGATGATGCAAGTGAAACAACAGAAGTGACTACGAATGAAAAAGGAGTAGCGCTTACTAAAACTTATGATCAGAAATGGGAAGGTAAAACGTTCAAGATCAAAGAGAAGACTGCTCCAGCTGGCTATAAGCTAGATGAAAAAGAGTATACAGTCAAACTCGGAGCAGCAGGTTCTACGATCAACCTTAAGGACGAGCCTGTTCCAGCTGTGTTCAATGTAACAGCTAAGAAAGTGGTAGAAGGTCGTACAGATAAACTTCCAAAAGCGGATGAGTTTACCTTTAACCTATATACAGCAGAGAACTTGAAGACTCCAGTAGCCACAGCGAAATCAAAAGCTGATGGAACGATTACCTTCGAGAACATTGAAGTAAAAGGTGCGGGAACTTACCACTACGTCATCAAAGAAGATACTTCAGCAGCAATCAATGGTATCACTTTTGATGAAGCAGGTAAGGAAGTTACTGTAACAGCAGCATTCCAAGGTGGAGTATTGACAGCTTCTGTTACTTCAGCAGAACCAACTTTCACTAACACTTATAAAGCAGCTTCAACAAGCGCGACAATCAAGGCTAAGAAAGTCTTGAATGGTAAAGAGCTTGCGGCTGATGCTTATACTTTCGAATTGAAA
>NZ_JUNW01000016.1:0-265 GCF_001075675.1 Streptococcus oralis | reverse complement strand
TGGTTCAACAGTAACTGTAACTGACAAAGACGATGACCTACCACGTAAGATTACCTTCAGTAAGGTTAGCCTTGGTGGTACTGAAATCGCAGGTGCTCAAATCAAGATCTACAAAGGCGACAAGGCAGAAGGCACAGCCGTAGAAAGCTGGACATCTGAAGCTGGTAAGTCTAAAGATCTCAACTTGGCTCCAGGTACTTACACCTTCCATGAGGAAGCAGCCCCAACTGGTTACCTCAAAGTAACGGACATCACTTTCCAAGTC
>NZ_JUNW01000015.1:0-23597 GCF_001075675.1 Streptococcus oralis | reverse complement strand
TGGCTAACTTCTTCTTATGTTGGAAAATTTACAAAAGAAGAAGCAAACTATGCAATTCAACATTTAGGTGACTAATTTTTACAAATAGTGAAGCAAATGAGATGTTTTAATTTTGGCTTGTGGCCTGCAAACCTTTGCACAAAAGAGACGATTTTGTTATACTATATCTGTAAGCATTTTCAATTAAAAAGGAGAAGACGATGAGTCAAAAGATTATTGGGATTGACCTTGGTGGAACATCTATCAAGTTTGCAATTTTAACTCAAGAGGGAGAAATCCAAGAAAAATGGTCTATCAAGACTAATATTTTGGATGAAGGAAGCCATATCGTAGATGATATGATTGAGTCTATTCAACATCGTTTGGACTTGCTTGGATTGTCAGCCACAGACTTCCGAGGTATTGGGATGGGATCACCTGGTGTGGTTGACCGTGAAAAAGGAACTGTTATCGGTGCATACAACCTCAACTGGAAAACCCTTCAACCAATTAAAGAAAAGATTGAAAAAGCCTTGGGGATTCCATTCTTCATTGATAATGATGCCAACGTAGCTGCTCTTGGTGAGCGCTGGATGGGTGCTGGTGAAAACCAACCAGATGTTGTCTTTATGACACTTGGTACTGGTGTTGGTGGTGGTATCGTCGCTGAAGGAAAACTGCTTCACGGTGTTGCTGGTGCAGCAGGTGAGCTTGGCCACATCACTGTTGACTTTGACCAACCAATCGCATGTACCTGTGGTAAAAAAGGCTGTCTTGAGACAGTTGCTTCTGCAACAGGGATTGTTAACTTGACTCGTCGTTATGCAGATGAATACGAAGGTGATGCGGCTTTGAAACGCTTGATCGACGACGGTGAAGAAGTAACAGCCAAAACTGTCTTTGACCTTGCAAAAGAAGGGGACGACCTTGCCTTGATCGTTTACCGTAACTTCTCACGTTACTTGGGTATCGCGTGTGCTAACATCGGATCAATCCTAAACCCATCAACAATCGTTATCGGTGGTGGGGTGTCAGCAGCGGGAGAATTCCTTCTCCAAGGCGTTCAGAAAGTCTACGACGAAAATACCTTCCCACAAGTACGCACAACAACTAAACTAGCTCTTGCGACCCTAGGAAATGACGCTGGAGTTATCGGAGCAGCATCACTTGTATTGCAATAAGATCATAAAAGGAGGAAAATCACTACTTTAAAGCCAGTGATTTTCCTCCTTTCTTTTTTTATGCTATACTAGTTAGGACAATAAATGAGGTGAGAGTAAATGACAAAAGCTGATACGATTTTTAAAGAAAATATTGAACGAATCCTCAAAGATGGTGTCTTTTCTGAGCAGGCTCGTCCCAAGTACAAGAATGGGACAGTTGCTAATTCCAAGTACGTAACGGGTGCATTTGCCGAGTATGACTTGGCTAAGGGGGAATTTCCCATCACAACCTTGCGTCCCATTGCGATCAAATCTGCCATCAAGGAAGTACTCTGGATTTACCAAGATCAGTCTAATAGCCTAGATGTTCTCAATGACAAGTACAATGTTCACTACTGGAATGACTGGGAAGTGGGAGATACGGGAACCATCGGTGAGCGCTACGGGGCGGTCGTTAAGAAACACGATATCATTAATAAGATTCTCAAGCAGTTGGAAGCCAATCCTTGGAATCGTCGCAATATCATCTCACTCTGGGATTACCAAGCTTTTGAGGAGACGGACGGCCTCCTTCCATGCGCCTTTCAGACCATGTTTGATGTTCGTCGCGTTGATGGGGAAATCTATCTGGATGCGACCTTGACTCAGCGCTCGAATGATATGCTGGTGGCCCACCACATCAATGCTATGCAGTACGTAGCTCTTCAAATGATGATTGCCAAGCATTTTGGCTGGAAGGTTGGGAAGTTTTTCTATTTTATCAACAACCTCCATATCTATGATAATCAGTTTGAACAAGCAGAGGAATTGCTCCGCCGTGAGCCGTCAAACTGCCAACCTCGTTTGGTCTTGAATGTACCAGATAAGACTAATTTCTTTGACATCAAAGCCGAGGACTTTGAGTTGGTTGACTATGATCCGGTTAAGCCACAGCTGAAGTTTGATTTGGCTATTTAAGAAAAATGTAAATATCCTTCTATGACTAACACCTCATAAGTTAGACAGAAAAATCTAACTTATGAGGTGTTTTCTTATGTTGTAATTTATGAGGATAAAGTTCAAATTTATAATCTGCAAAAGCAGGCTTTTCGTCAACTGTAGTGGTCTAGCGAAAAGCCTTTTTAAGACAGGTATAGGAGTCATTGTGCTGACTATAGTTAAACTTTTTCGGACTAAGCATATCCTTCTGTCTGCTAGGACGAGTGTAAGGAGAGATAGGAGTGATGTCTTAATTCAGTAAGAACTTAAGTTTAATGGGAGTTTTGTAACTGGAATTCGCGATAATGTAAGAAAGTTTGATGTTTTCTATCTAGCTAAAGAGGGCAGGCAATACCTGACTGTTACGTACATTACCTGCCTCCAAACTATAAGCCTGCGCTCAGCAGTACTTATCGCTGAGCAGTCTAGGCAAAACTCTCCTTAGAAATTAAGATTATCCAACTCCGATAATAATAATTCCTTCTAGTAAAAAGAGTAGGAGTGGTAATATTTTTTGTTTTTTCATGTGTAATCCTCACTTTTGTTTTTTTTTATTATATGTTATTATTGGGGTGAATAAAATATATTCCCATATATGCGTGATGGAGGTTCAGAATGAAAAATTTTGGAGAAATTTTTAAAAAGTTTAGAGAATCAAGAGGATTGCGGTTAAAGGATCTCACGAAGGCTGGTATATCAACATCTCAGCTTTCACGTTTCGAAAAAGGAGAAACGGATTTAACCATTTCAAAGTTTATACATATTCTAAATGAAATTAACATGCCAATTGATGAATTTATGTATGCCGTTCATGATTTTCATCGTGATGAACTAAATGAACTATTAGCTCAGGTTAGGAAATGTGTAACGACTCGCGACATTGAAGGGATGAAGAGATTGTTGATATCTCAAATGGAAAATGAAGGAAAACGAGAGAAATTTCATCATATAAATACCATTTTAGTTAAAATTCGCCTTCAGGATTTATCGGGAGAAAAATACTATAATGAAACAGATTTGGATGATTTAACCGATTATCTATTTGGTGTTGAATATTGGGGATATTATGAATTGTTGATTTTCATGAATACTTTGGATGTTCTAAAACATGATGTTTTTATGGTTTTAGCAAGAGAAATGTCTAGACGATCAGATTTTTATAAAGAAATTCCTATTAATCGACGCCTGATTTCAACCATGTTGCTTAATGCTTATATTACCTGTATTGAAAAGAAAAAGTTTATGGATGCTTTGTATTTTGAAAAACAATTGAAACAATGCTTTTTTATCGAGACAGAAATTTATGAAAGACTCATTTTTCTCTATGCTCAAAACCTTTATCGCTATCAAAAAAACGGAAATAAGATTGCAATTATTGAAATGAAAAAATGTATTGGAGCAATAAAATTAGCAGGCAGTAACCACTTAGCAAAGATTTATGAAGGACATTTAAAAAAAGTTTTAGGGGAGGACAGTCGTCAAGCAGATATGGGAAAGAAATTTTGACTGAACTATTGAATGATATAATCATATCATCAAATAAAGGAGGACAATAAAATGGATAATCTCAAAATTATCGATTTGGAAGAATTACTAGCCAATAAATCAGCCTATGTTATTCATGATTGCGGCCCTAGTCATTCTTGTGGTGGAGGTCGGTAACGACTATCTTATTTTTATTGTGAGAGGGATTTTTATTCCCTCTCTATGTTATATAGGGGGAATAATTATGTTAAAAGCATTTATTACAGAATCCGATACTCTTTATTTTAATTCTGAAACCTTTACTTTATCAACTTCAATAGATGATTTGAATAATAATATCAAAAAAGAAAACGATTATAATATTTTAAAAAAAGTAGTAATCAATATTTCAAATAACTGTAATCTTTCATGTACATACTGCTATGCTGATGGTGGTAATTACGGAATGATGAATCAACTGATGAATATTGATACAGCAGATAAAATTATTGATCAGCTAGTCTCTCGCAGAATTCAATGTATAAAGAGATTAATCCTTTTTGGAGGCGAGCCGTTTTTAAATATTGATTTGTTTGTTTATATTATTGAAAAGCTATCTAAAAATATTGAGATTCAAAAAATTGAAACTGTGACAAATGGTACCATCCTAAATAAGAAAGTTGAAATGATGATTAACAATTATCATCCTTTTTTAACAGTTAGCCTTGATGGCCCACAATTGATTCACGATAAGTTAAGAGGCAAGGGAAGTCATAGACGAACATTGAATTTTATTCAGTATTTAAAAGAAATAGATTACGAAAATTTTGAAGTCGCTTCTACTTACACGCGGATGCATCAAATACTTGGATTTCAAAAAGGGGATATCTATAGATATTTTACTGATATGGGTGTTAGATTTAATATCAATAATGTATTTAGCAAAAATAAAATTCTAATAGTTAAAGAAATGGAAATGACTGAAGAAAATAGAAAAACATTTATCGATCAGTCATTCGAAGATATTATCAATAATAATGTTAAAAACTACATTAGCCCGATTGTTTATGATGTGCTACTTTCAATGATTTTTAAAAGTAAGATAGAATCGTTTTGTGATGATATTGATCCAGAAACAACAATAACATTTGATGTTGATGGATCAACTAAATCTTGCTTTAGATTTTGGGGGACCCATAGCAGTGATAAAGTTACACAATTCAATAATAAGGATAACTTTTCTAAGTGTAAAGATTGTTGGTGTAGAGGAATGTGCATGGAATGTGTCGCAAATATGATTGATGGCTATTCATCAATTATTTCTGAAGAAGGAAAATTTATTGAGTGTAAAAAACAAGATTTAATGGAATACTGTATTTATAAAATTATTGAATTGAGTAAGGATAAAGAGCGTTTAACAAAATTAGTTAACAATTTTGAAAGGTTCATTAGATATGCTTAAAAAGTTCATCACAAAAAAACATTTGGTGCTCTATTTTATTTTCATTGCTATTACGTGGTTAGAGGCTATCATCACACCAACCTTGGTATCGATGATTATAGCCAGTTTTGAGAAGAAGATTCTGGATGATTTATGGATAGCCCTTACTGTAGGTATAATTGGTAATTTATTTATTCTTATTGGATTGGCTGGGAAAAGGTATTATTATGCCAAGTTAGTAGCAGATTTCACTTGGATCATGAAATATAAATTGTTTGAGCATTTTCTATATAATAAAAATAGTAAAAAAGAGGATATCCTATCCAATCTTGAAAACGATGTCAAACAATTAGAAACGTCTTATCTCGAACCAGCAGTCATTATTATTTCCTCAGTTGGTTTTACAATAGTTTCCATTGTATATGCATTGACAACAAATTTTTGGTTGGGCTGGATATTTATCTTTTTTTACTCTATGCCTGCACTCTGTAGTGGTATAGGTAGTAAAAAATTAGCCCTTATTTCTGAGGAAAAAGCGACGTCGAATCAGGAGTACTTGTCTCAGACAACGAATATCATTGGTGGAGAGAGTGTGATTAAAAATTACGGTGCTATGGATTTCTTCTATTCTCTTTTCAGAAGAGCCTTGTCGAAGAGAATTGATCAGGACATTCGTTATGAACAACAACGTACGATTAATAATATTCTCATTAATAGTATTGACGCATTTTGTTCGGTAGTTCCCATCATTATCGGTGGTATAATGACTTATTATAATTATTTGTCAGGAGCTAGTTTTGTTGCAATTTATCTAGTATCTCATAACATAGGCTATCAATTCAATGAATTGTCATATTTTATCAATACCTATAAATCAAGCAAGCAGCTTAGGAATCGTTATGATTTTCTACTTCAAGATGCGATTATACAAACAGATGACCTGTCTTCAACATCACTTTTTCCTATCTTAGTTGATTGCGTCAGTTTAAGTTTTGAAGATAATATACTTTTTGAAAATCTATCATTTGAAATTAAAAAAGGAGAAAAAATTGCTCTAATAGGTGCAAGTGGTTGTGGTAAGTCAACCTTACTTAACCTCATCTATGGGCAACTATCTCCAGATTTGGGGAAGGTGACTTATGCTGGTCAGATCTTAAATCAAGAGCAAGTTGCCAAATCAGCTTCTTATATTTTACAAGATTCCTATATTTTTGATGGTTTATCACTTGAGGAGAATATTACCCTTGGAGAGTCGATGGATAATATAAAGATGGACCTGATTCTTAATCGAGTAAATCTAGAATTTTTAAAGGGACATCTTCTTTATGGAAATCATCTTTCTGGTGGGGAAAAGCAACGTATAGAAATCGCTCGCAGTTTGTATCATAATAGTGATCTGATTTTGGCAGACGAGGTTAAAGCCAATCTTGATAAAGTGAATTCAAAACAAATTTCAAATATCTTATTAACCCTTCCACAAACCTTGGTTGAGGTAATCCACCATTATGATGAGGAGACACTTGCACAATACGACAAAGTAATTAATTTGTCTCAGTGACAATCAATAAAAAGAGGAAAGTATGTCTCGTTCATTTGTAAAATTATTAGTACGCGAATTGTTTGCATTTGGATGACAGTTAACATCATTGTGTATATATACGTTATTACAAAATCTGATATTGTAAATTTAATAGATTCAATATTGCCTTTTTATGAATAATATAAGTAAAGAATAGTAGCAAACATATTTAATTTACACCTCAATCATGAAATTTTCTGTCTAACTTTCGTAATATAGATTCATACTTTATTTATCAATTCGATTTCTACTTTTTAATTATAAAGTATGGGTTAAAAGTCGTCGAAATCAAAAAACACATAGTATCAGTTTTTTGAATACCTGATACTATGTGTTTTATTGTGGAAATATTTATTGGGCATTCTCCTCAAATTAAGTTTATCCCCAACTTCTTTTGTTGCTTAATGTGATACGCGACGGCGAGCTGCTTTTTTACGGTTTTCTTCGATGAAAGCTGCTTTTTGCTCTTCTGGCTCAATCACTTTCTTTTTAATTGCGTATACTGCACCTGCAACGGCAGCGACAGTTCCTGCGACACCTGTTACAAGACCTTTAGCGAATCCTTTAGCCATGAGTCTTCCTCCTTTATCTTTCCGATCAGCCAGGCTCCTTAAGTGGTAGCATTTTTCTGACTTAACTTTTTGTGATATAATAATAGTAACGAAAAAATGGAAATTTTTCAAGGAAAAAAGATGAAAACAAAAATAATTGTGATTGTTGGACCGACTGCTGTTGGGAAAACAGCCCTTGCTATTGAAGTAGCTAAGCGCTTTGGTGGAGAGGTGGTCAGCGGTGACAGTCAGCAAGTATACAGAAGGCTAGATATTGGGACGGCCAAGGCTAGCCCAGAGGAGCAAGCAGCTGTTCCTCATCATTTGATTGATGTCAGAGAGGTGACCGAGTCTTACTCGGCTTTTGATTTTGTTTCAGAAGCTAAGAAGGCTATTGAGAATATTCAAAGCCGTGGCAAGCTAGCCATTATCGCTGGTGGGACTGGGCTTTATATCCAGAGCTTGTTAGAAGGCTACCATCTAGGTGGGGAAACACCTCATGAGGAGATTGTAGCTTATCGGGCTAGTTTGGAGCCTTATTCAGATGAGGAATTAGCCCATCTTGTGGAGCAAGCAGGTCTTGAAATTCCCCAGTTTAACCGTCGTCGTGCTATGCGTGCCGTGGAGATTGCCCATTTTGGTCAGGATTTGGAAAATCAGGAAAGTCCTTATGAACCTTTGATTATCTGCTTGGATGATGAACGCAGTCAGCTTTATGAACGTATCAATCGCCGAGTAGATCTGATGTTTGAGGCTGGGCTTTTGGATGAGGCCAAGTGGCTCTTTGACCATTATCCAGATGTGCAGGCAGCTAAAGGCATTGGTTACAAGGAACTCTTTCCTTATTTCCGTGGGGAGCAAACTCTTGAGGAAGCGAGCGAGAGTCTCAAGCAGGCGACCCGCCGTTTTGCTAAGCGTCAGTTGACCTGGTTCCGTAATCGCATGCAGGTCACCTTTTATCAGATAGGAGAGCCTGGTGTGCAAGACCGTATTTTAAGCCAGATTGAGGAGTTTTTAGATGATTGAAACGGAGAAAAAAGAGGAACGGGTCCTGCTCATTGGTGTTGAACTGCAGGGTATGGAAAATTTCGACCTCTCCATGGAAGAGTTGGCCAGTCTGGCTAAGACAGCTGGCGCAGTCGTAGTCGATAGCTACAGACAAAAACGTGAAAAATATGATTCCAAGACCTTTGTTGGCTCTGGTAAGTTGGAAGAGATTGCACTGATGGTAGATGCGGAGGAAATTAGCACTGTCATCGTCAATAATCGCTTGACTCCACGGCAAAATGTCAATTTGGAGGAAGTTCTCGGTGTTAAGGTGATTGACCGTATGCAGTTGATTTTGGATATCTTTGCCATGCGGGCTCGAAGCCATGAAGGTAAACTCCAAGTGCATTTGGCCCAGCTTAAATATCTCTTGCCTCGCTTGGTTGGTCAAGGGATTATGCTCAGCCGTCAGGCAGGGGGAATTGGTTCCCGTGGACCTGGTGAAAGTCAGCTGGAACTGAACCGTCGTAGTGTTCGTAATCAAATCACAGATATCGAGCGCCAGATCAAGGTGATTGAGAAAAATCGGGCGACAGTCAGAGAAAAACGTCTGGAATCAAGCACCTTTAAGATTGGTTTGATTGGTTATACCAATGCTGGGAAATCAACTATCATGAACACCTTGACCAGTAAGACCCAGTATGAAGCAGACGAGCTGTTTGCGACTCTGGATGCGACAACGAAGAGTATCCATCTGGGGGGCAATCTTCAGGTTACCTTGACTGATACGGTTGGGTTTATCCAAGATTTGCCGACTGAATTGGTGTCCAGTTTCAAGTCGACTTTGGAAGAAAGCAAGCATGTGGATCTTCTGGTTCATGTCATCGATGCCAGCAATCCTTATCACGAGGAACATGAAAAAACGGTTCTGTCTATCATCAAAGACTTGGATATGGAGGATATTCCTCGCCTGACTCTTTATAATAAAGCTGATTTGGTGGAGGATTTCACGCCGACTCAAACGCCTTATGCCCTCATTTCTGCCAAGTCTGAGGATAGTCGTGAGAACTTGCAAGCATTGTTTTTGGAGAAGATCAAGGATATTTTTGAAGCATTTACTTTGCGCGTGCCTTTTTCAAAATCCTACAAGATTCATGATTTGGAAAGTGTAGCGATTCTGGAAGATCGTGACTACCAAGATGATGGGGAAGTGATTACAGGCTACATTTCTGAGAAAAATAAATGGAGGTTAGAGGAATTTTATGACTGATATTAAAACCTTGGCTCTAAAGTATGGAGGCTATACAAGTCTGGATAGGGTCTATCTAGATCAACTTCTAGCTGGCAAAACAGAGCAAGAGCAGTTGGCTCTCATCACACCTCCTCCGAGTGTAGTCAATGCCTACTTTGCTGAACTCTACCAGAAAAAGAGTCCTGAAGCTGCGACAGATTACTTTGCAGAACTCAGTCAGGAACTGAATCTCTACAATTTTGAACCAAGTTTCACCTTTGAAAATAAGCCTTTTATTCGTCTGAACCTGTCGGGTAAATCTTTTGGATTTTGCTATGAGAGTGAGGGACTGGGGCGGATTTTCTCAGAAGCTGAGGAAGTAATCACAGCTGACTTGCTCTTTGAAATTGCGCAAATTTTCCCCCATCAACTCGTCTTTGAAGAGTCCGGAAAGATTTACATGAAGGATGCCGGAGACGAAGAAGTTGTTAGCGTGAAAAGTCTCACAGCTTTGACAGATTTGGAAAGTTTAGCAGATGGTCGCAAGCGTCTCAAAGGCTACAGCCAAGAGGATTTATTGCAAGAAGCTGCTGCTTTTTCTGGAAAGCGCTATTTCCGATCGGAAAATCGCACAGCTATGTTATATATTGATTAATTAGAAAGTATCGAATGGATATTCAATTTTTAGGAACAGGGGCCGGTCAGCCCTCTAAAGCCCGCAACGTTTCAAGTCTCGCCCTGAAACTCTTGGACGAGATTAACGAAGTTTGGCTCTTTGACTGTGGAGAAGGAACGCAAAATCGCATTCTGGAAACCACGATTCGACCACGTAAGGTCAGCAAAATCTTTATCACTCACCTGCATGGAGATCATATCTTTGGCTTGCCAGGATTCCTTTCTAGTCGTGCCTTTCAGGCCAATGAGGAGCAGACAGATTTGGACATTTACGGACCGCAAGGAATCAAGTCCTTTGTCTTAACCAGCCTTCGTGTGTCAGGTTCTCGTCTGCCTTACCGCATTCATTTTCATGAGTTTGACCAAGATTCTCTAGGGAAAATCCTTGAGACCGATAAATTCACTGTGTATGCAGAGGAGCTGGACCACACTATTTTCTGCGTTGGTTATCGTGTCATGCAAAAGGACTTAGAAGGAACCTTGGATGCTGAAAAACTCAAAGCTGCAGGTGTGCCATTTGGACCGCTCTTTGGAAAAATCAAAAACGGTCAGGACGTTGTTCTAGAAGACGGAACTGAAATCAAAGCTGCTGACTATATCTCAGCACCACGACCTGGTAAGATTATTACTATTTTGGGTGATACCCGAAAAACCAATGCCAGTGTGCGTCTAGCTGTTAACGCTGATGTCCTTGTCCATGAGTCGACTTATGGGAAGGGAGATGAAAAAATTGCCCACAATCACGGTCACTCAACCAATATGCAGGCAGCACAAGTAGCAGCAGAAGCAGGTGCAAAGCGCCTCTTGCTCAATCATATCAGTGCTCGTTTCCTCTCAAAAGATATCAGCCAGCTCAAGAAAGATGCGGCAACTGTTTTTGAAAATGTCCATGTGGTCAAAGACTTGGAAGAAGTGGAAATTTAGAAGATTGAGAAAGGATAAGTATGCGTACTATTCTGATTACCGGAGCAAGCGGTGGCTTAGCCCAAGAAATGGTTAAACTCTTGCCAAATGACCAACTCATCTTACTAGGTAGAAACAAGGAAAAATTAGCCCAACTCTACGGAAATCATCCTAATGTGGAATGGATTGAAATCGACATTACTGATGATAAAGCCCTAGAAGCTCTGGTAGCTGACCTCTATCTCCGTTATGGCAAGATTGATGTCTTGATTAACAATGCTGGATATGGAATTTTTGAAGATTTCGACCGGATCTCTGATCAAAACATTTACCAGATGTTTGAGGTCAATACCTTTGCTCTGATGAATCTGTCTCGTCGTCTTGGAACTTGCATGAAGGAGAGGGGAAAAGGGCATATCATCAATATCATCAGTATGGCAGGTTTGATAGCGACTAGCAAGTCCAGTCTCTACTCAGCGACCAAGTTTGCGGCTATTGGATTTTCAAATGCGCTGCGCCTCGAACTCATGCCCTATGGTGTCTATCTAACGACGGTCAATCCAGGACCGATTCGTACTCCCTTTTTTGACCAGGCTGACCCAGATGGGACCTATCTCAAGTCGGTTGACCGCTTTCTCTTAGAACCAGATGCAGTCGCTAGAAAGATTGTCAGAATCATAGGAAAAAACAAACGGGAACTCAATCTCCCAGTTTTGTTGAACCTAGCCCATAAGTTTTATACCCTCTTTCCCAAGCTAGCTGATAAGTTGGCAGGGGAGACTTTTAATTATAAGTGAAAAAGCTGTTCCCTTGAGGAAGGGCTTTTTGATTTAATTTGTCGGAAGAAGAGTTGTTTTAAAGTTTTAAAATCCAGTCTCTTCGTGCATATTCATAGCTTTTAGGGTATAATACAAATAAAAGAAATCAAGAAGATACTTAGAGTCCAATCTAGGTACAAAAAGATAGAATCATGGTTAAAGGAGAAGAGGAATGGCAAAAAAGAAAAGAGTAACCTTACCGAAGGACTTTAATGAACTACTGACAGACGGCAATATTGACCAATTAAAGGCCGTGTATGACAAGTGTGAGTTAACTGCTCATGACGGGAGATATAGCTTATGTACACCCTTGCATATGGGAGGAGTCCCGGATGAATTGGTTATCTGGTTGGTAGAAAAGGGCCTAGATATCAATATTCCTGATTATTATGGAGCAACACCTTTGTACCGTCAAGCAACCATGGGAAGAGATACTGTAAAACTATTGCTCGAATTGGGTGCGGACATTGAAAAACCCAATACTTATGGCAATACACCCTTGCATATGGCTGCTGAGTTTTTTCATCCTAAAGCAGTTGCGCTTCTCTTAGAAAAGGGAGCAGCTGTCAACCCTAAGAATGATAGAGGACAGACTCCACTAGACTCCGTTCTCACTGTCTGTCGGGGAATCTATATTGCCCAAACAGCTGAAATTGCCTCTATATTGCTGGATGCTGGTGCTAAGAAAACATCGGCTATGAAAGAAAAGGTTGAAAATATTGGTAAGGATTTTGAATTTCATAGAGAAGGGCTCAATCCTGACTATCTAGAAGCAGCAGATCAGGGTCTAGAAAGACTTTATGCTTTGTTTAATGTCAAGCCAGTAGCCAAACGAATAACCCATGATGGAGTTTCTCCTATTCTCGTAAAAGAAAGTAGTTGGGAGGATCAATATGAGGAACTATGGTCTTTCTTGATTCCTTCAAGTGGAACAGCCAAAACTGTTCAGGGCGAAGCTATCCGTATACCAGGCAGAGTTCGAGATGAACTGGATCGCAATGGTGGAGCCAACTGGGACAGGGATTATAGAAAAATGCTTCAGGCTCTCCCGCAATACTTGTCTTTAGGAAGCTCTCTTTCAGATCAAGAATTGGAAGAAGTTAGGCAAGTCATTGCGCAAATCCATAGTAAAGAGAATGATAATGAAGTCAGTTTAGATCGTCTGTGTCAGCTAGCTCTTATCTGGATTAAGCAAAATCCCGAGCCGATACCCCTAGAAAAGCCAAGCTATAAGAGGTAAATGGAAATTAAATCCAGTTAAAAATATATGATGGATTTATTCAACTATTTATCCAAGTATTGCAATTTAAACCGTAAAAAGTATACTAGAACCAGCGATTATTAAAACGTTTGCTTAAAATGATAGTAGACTATTTAGGAGATAAAATATGGAATTGACAGCCATTTATCATAGACCAGAATCAGAATGCGCTTATCTTTACAAAGAAGGTCAGCTACATATCCGAATTAGAACGTAGAAAAATGATGTTCAGAAGGTTATTCTGCATTATGGAGATCCATTTATTTTCATTGAGGATAAGTATGAAGCTAAGAAAGAAATGACCAAAGTAACTTCAGACGCCTTACTTGATTATTGGCAGGTTACGGTCTCTGTTGATTTTTTACGCATTCAGTATCTCTTTGAACTCCTTGATAAAGAGGGTAAGGGTATTTTTATGTAGATAAGGAACATACTCAAGAAAACTTGGATGCTGAAGGAAATGGCTTTAAACTTCCTTATGTTCACGAAATTGATGGATGTCAGGTTCCTAGTTGGGTTTCAAATACCGTGTGGTATCAGATTTTCCCAGAACGCTTTGCTAATGGAAATCCTCATTTTACGTCAGATGGGAGCTACCTCAAGTCTGTTGACCGATTTCTCTTAGAACCAGATGTAGTCGCTAGAAAAATTGTCAAAATCATAGGAAAAAACAAACGGGAACTCAATCTCCCAGTTTTGTTGAATCTAGCCCATAAGTTTTATACCCTCTTTCCCAAGCTAGCCGATAAGTTGGCAGGGGAGACTTTTAATTATAAGTAAAAAAGGTTCCTTTTGTAAGGAACTTTTTTATGATATTTTACTGAGTGACAAGAAATGTTTGTTTTTTTGTTCTAAATCTATATTCACGTTTTTTGAATCTTCTACAAATTTTAGAAAAAACAATCAAAAATATGATTTTTTGTGTTTAGGGCATTGAAATTTCCTATATTATTTTATAAAATAAAGGTAAAAGGCTATGAAAAAGTAATACGCTTACAAATAAATGGAAGCGGTTACTAAAGGAGGATTTTATGGAAAAAGGCCATTGGAATCGTAAAAGAGTCTACAGCATTCGTAAGTTTGCCGTAGGTGCTTGCTCTGTCATGATTGGAACCTGTGCGGTTCTATTTGGAGGAAGTGTCATTGGAGAATCACCAGTTTTCGCGGATGAAACTCCTATCACCCACACTGTGGAACAAGCAAAAGAGGAAAGTCCGGCAGTGGAGGAAAAAGAAGATCAAGCTGTAGCAGAACACAAGGATGCTGCAAGTGTCGACCAAAGTCAAGCTGCTCCAATTGAAGCAAGCAAAGCCGAGAAGAAAGAAGATGAACCTGTAGCTCCAAAAGAGGAGAAAGCGTCACTAAAACCTGAAGAAACAGCTCCAAAGGTAGAATCTCAAGCTTCAAGTCAAGAAAAGCCTGTCAAGGAAGAGTTGAACGCTGCGACAAATGAAGAAGTGAATCAAATGATTGAAGATAGAAAAGTGAATTTTAATCAAAATTGGCACTTTAAACTCAATGCGAATCCTAAAGAAGCTGTGAAATCAGATGCAGATGTATCAACATGGCAAAAATTGGATCTTCCACACGACTGGAGTATCTTTAACGATTTTGACCATCAGTCACCTGCTCAAAACGAGGGTGGACAGCTCAATGGTGGTGAAGCTTGGTATCGCAAGACCTTTAAACTTGATGAAAAAGATCTCAAGAAAAATGTTCGTGTCACCTTTGATGGTGTCTACATGGACTCTCAAGTCTATGTCAATGGCCAGTTAGTGGGGCATTATCCAAATGGTTATAACCAGTTCTCATACGATATCACCAAATACCTTCACAAAGATGGTCGTGAGAATGTGATTGCTGTCCATGCGGTTAACAAACAACCAAGTAGCCGTTGGTACTCAGGTAGTGGTATCTACCGTGATGTGACCTTGCAAGTGACAGATAAGGTTCATGTTGAGAAAAATGGAACAACCATCTTAACACCAAAACTTGAAGAACAGCAACATGGCAAGGTTGAAACTCATGTAGCCAGCAAGATTGTCAATACAGACGATAAAGACCATGAACTGGTGGCAGAGTATCAAATCGTTGAACGTGGTGGTCAGGCTGTAACAGGCTTGGTTCGTACAGCGAGCCGTACCTTGAAAGCACATGAATCAACAAGTCTTGATGCGATTTTCGAAGTTGAACAACCAAAACTCTGGACAGTTTTAAATGATAAACCTGCCTTGTACGAATTGATTACGCGTGTTTACCGTGACGGTCAATTGGTTGATGCTAAGAAAGATTTGTTTGGTTACCGTTACTATCATTGGACTCCAAATGAAGGTTTCTCTTTGAATGGTGAACGCATTAAATTCCATGGTGTTTCCTTGCACCATGACCACGGAGCGCTTGGAGCAGAAGAAAATTATAAAGCAGAATACCGCCGTCTCAAACAAATGAAGGAGATGGGCGTTAACGCCATCCGTACAACTCATAACCCTGCAAGTCCACAGACCTTGCAAATCGCAGCAGAACTTGGTTTGCTCGTTCAGGAAGAGGCATTTGATACGTGGTATAATGGCAAGAAACCTTATGACTACGGACGTTTCTTTGAAAAAGACGCTACTCACCCAGAAGCTAGAAAAGGTGAAAAATGGTCTGACTATGATCTTCGTACCATGGTCGAAAGAGATAAAAACAACCCAGCTGTCTTCATGTGGTCTATCGGGAATGAAATCGGTGAAGCTAACGGCAATGCTCACTCTCTTGCAACGGTTAAACGCTTAGTAAAAGTGATTAAAGATGTTGATACTACACGTTATGTTACTATGGGAGCAGATAAGTTCCGCTTTGGTGATGGTAGCGGTGATCATGAGAAAATTGCTAATGAACTGGATGCGGTTGGATTCAACTATTCAGAAGATAACTACAAGAAACTTCGTGCGAAACATCCAAACTGGTTGATTTACGGTTCTGAAACATCTTCAGCTACCCGTACACGTGGAAGTTACTATCGCCCTGAACAGGAATTGAAACATAGTAACGGACCTGAGCGTCATTACGAACAGTCTGACTATGGTAATGACCGAGTTGGCTGGGGTAAAACGGCAACAGATTCATGGACCTTTGACCGTGACAACGCTGGCTATGCTGGACAGTTTATCTGGACAGGTACGGACTATATCGGTGAACCTACACCATGGCACAACCAAAACCAAACTCCCGTTAAGAGCTCTTACTTTGGTATCGTAGATACAGCAGGTATTCCAAAACATGACTTTTATCTCTACCAAAGCCAATGGGTTTCTGCCAAGAAGAAACCGATGGTACACCTTCTTCCTCACTGGAACTGGGAGAATAGAGACTTGGCCTCTAAAGTTGAAGATTCAGACGGAAAAATCCCAGTTCGAGCTTACTCAAACGCTGCAAGTGTAGAATTGTTCTTAAATGGTCAATCTCTTGGAGTTAAGAAGTTCAACAAGAAACAAACCAGTGATGGCCGCACTTACCAAGAAGGTGCCAATGCTAAGGAACTCTATCTTGAATGGAAGGTTGCGTACCAACCAGGTACTTTAGAAGCTGTAGCTCGCGATGAAGCTGGAAAAGAAATTGCACGTGATAAGATCACGACGGCAGGCCAACCAGCAGGTGTTCGCCTCATCAAGGAAGAACACGCAATCGCTGCAGATGGAAAAGACTTGACCTACATCTACTACGAAATCGTAGATAGTGAAGGAAATGTGGTACCAACTGCCAATAATTTGGTTCGTTTCCAATTGCATGGACAAGGTCAACTGGTTGGTGTTGATAATGGGGAACAAGCCAGCCGTGAACGCTACAAGGCACAACCTGATGGTTCTTGGATCCGCAGAGCCTTTAACGGTAAAGGGGTTGCCATTGTTAAATCAACTGAGCAAGCAGGTAAATTCACTCTAACAGCCCATTCAGATCTCTTGAAATCTGGTCAAGTAACGGTCTTTACTGGTAAAAAAGAAGACCAAGAAAAGACCGTTCTCGGAACAGAAGTACCAAAAGTACGTACTGTTATTGAGAAAGAGCCAAAAATGCCGAAGACAGTCGGTTTTATCTACAGTGATGGCAGTCGTGAAAAACGTCCAGTAACTTGGTCTTCAGTTGATGTGAGCCAAGCAGGAGTTGTGACTGTTAAAGGTATGGCAGACGGACGCGAAGTTGAGGCCCGTGTCGAAATTCTAGCAATCGCAAATGAGCTTCCAACTGTTAAGCGTGTTGCTCCAGGAACAGACTTGAGCGCTGTTGACAAATACGTTTCTATTGCTGTTACGGATGGAAGCGTACAAGAATACGAAGTTGATAAGTGGGAGATTTCGGAAGCAGATAAAGCTAAACTGTCAGTTGCAGGATCACGTATTCAAATGACTGGTCAACTGGGTGGTGAGACTATTCACGCTACCCTTGTGGTAGAAGAAGGTAATCCTGCGGCTCCTGCAGTACCAAATGTAACTGTTGGTGGCGAATCTGTCACTGGTCTTACTACTCAAAATCCAATGCAATATCGAACTCTTGCTTACGGTGCATCCTTGCCAGAAGTTGTAGCAAGTGCTGAAAATGCAGCTGTTACAGTGGTGCAAGCAAGTGCAGCAAACGGTATGCGTGCAAGCATCTATGTTCAACCAAAAGATGGTGGACCTCTTCAAACCTATGCAATTCAGTTCCTCGAAGAAGCACCAAAAATTGACCATTTGAGCCTACAAGTGGAGAAAGCTGGCAGCCTCAAAGAAGACCAAACAGTGAAATTGTCTGTCCTTGCACACTATCAAGACGGAACACAAGCAGTTTTACCAGCAGATAAGGTGAACTTCTCTACAAGTGGTGAAGGGGAAGTCGCAGTTCGTAAAGGAATGCTTGAGTTGCATAAGCCAGGAGCAGTCACTCTCAAAGCAGAATATGAGGGGGCTTCAGGTCAAATCGCTCTCACTATCCAAGCCAATACTGAGACGAAGGTTGCGCAATCTATCCGTCCAGTAAATGTAGTCACAGATTTGCATCAGGAACCAAGTCTTCCAGCAACAGTAACGGTTGAGTACGACAAAGGTTTCCCTAAAGCCCACAAAGTCACATGGCAAGCCATTCCAAAAGAAAAACTCGATCACTATCAAACCTTCGAAGTTCTAGGTAAAGTTGAAGGGATTGACCTTGAAGCGCGTGCTAAAGTCTCTGTAGAAGGTATCGTTTCGGTTGAAGAAGTCAGTGTGACAACACCAATTGCAGAAGCACCACAATTACCAGAAAGTGTTCGTACCTACGATTCAAATGGTCACGTTTCATCAGCTAAGGTTATTTGGGATGCGATTCAATCAGACCAATATGCCAAGGAAGGTGTCTTTACAGTTAATGGTCGCCTAGAAGGTACGCAATTAACAACTAAACTTCATGTTCGCGTATCTGCTCAAACTGAGAAAGGTGCAAACATTTCTGACCAATGGACCGGATCAGAATTGCCACTTGCCTTTGCTTCAGACTCAAATCCAACTGATCCTGTTTCAAACGTCAACGATAAATTGATTTCCTTTAATGACCGCCCAGCTAACCGTTGGACAAACTGGAACCGTACTAATCCAGAAGCTTCAGTTGGTGTCCTATTCGGAGATTCAGGTATTTTGAGCAAACGTTCAGTTGATAATCTAAGTGTCGGATTCCACGAAGACCACGGAGTTGGTGTACCGAAGTCTTATGTGATTGAATATTATGTCGGTAAGACCGTTCCAACAGCCCCTAAAAACCCTAGCTTTGTAGGTGAGGAAAACCATGCCTTTAACGATCCTGCAAACTGGAAAGAGGTAAGCAATCTCAAAGCACCAGCTCAATTAAAAGCTGGAGAAATGAATCATTTCAGCTTTGACAAGGTTGAAACCTATGCGGTTCGCATTCGTATGGTTCGACTTGATAGCAAGAAAGGAACGTCTATCACAGAAGTACAAATTTTTGCGAAACAAGTTGCGGCAGCTAAACAAGGACAAACGAGAATCCAAGTTGACGGTAAAGACTTAGCAAACTTCAACCCTGATTTGACAGACTACTACCTTGAGTCTGTAGATGGGAAAGTTCCTGCAGTAACAGCAAGTGTTAGCAACAATGGTCTCGCTACCGTCGTTCCAAGTGTTCGTGAAGGTGAGCCAGTTCGTGTTATCGCGAAAGCTGAAAATGGCGACATCCTAGGAGAATACCGTCTACACTTTACAAGCAATAAAGATTTGCTCTCTCGTAAACCAGTTGCTGCGGTCAAACAAGCTCGCTTACTACAAGTAGGGCAACCGCTTGAATTGCCAACTAAGGTTCCTGTTTACTTCACAGGTAAAGATGGTTACGAAACAAAAGATTTGGCAGTTGAATGGGATGAAGTTCCAGTAGAAAATCTGACAAAAGCAGGTCAATTTACTGTTCGAGGCCGTGTCCTTGGTAGCGACCTCGTTGCTGAGTTCACTGTACGAGTGACAGACAAACTTGGTGAAGCTCTTTCAAATAACCCAGAGTATGATGAAAATAGTAACCGCGCCTTTGCTTCAGCCACTAACGACATTGATAGAAACTCCCATGACCGTGTGGACTATCTCAATGACGGAAATCATTCAGAAAATCGTCGTTGGACAAACTGGTCTCCAACACCATCTTCTAATCCAGAAGTATCAGCAGGTGTAATCTTCCGTGAAAATGGTAAGATTGTCGAACGGACTGTTGCTCAAGCCAAACTTCACTTCTTTGCAGATAGTGGTACGGATGCACCATCTAAACTCGTTTTAGAACGCTATGTCGGTCCAGAGTTTGAAGTGCCTACCTACTATTCAAACTACCAAGCCTACGATGCAGCTCATCCATTTAACAATCCAGAAAATTGGGAAGCTGTGCCTTATCGTGCGGATAAAGACATCGCAGCTGGTGATGAAATTAACGTAACATTTAAAGCTGTCAAAGCCAAAGCCATGAGATGGCGTATGGAGCGTAAAGCAGACAAGAGCGGTGTTGCGATGATTGAGATGACCTTCCTTGCACCGAGTGAATTGCCTCAAGAAAGTACGCAATCGAAGATTCTTGTGGATGGAAAAGAACTTCCTGACTTCGCTGAAGATCGTCAAGACTATCAAATCACCTATAAAGGTCAACGTCCAAAAGTCTCAGTCGAAGAAAGTAATCAAGTAGCTTCAACAGTTGTAGATAGCGGAGACGATAGCCTTCCAGTACTTGTTCGCCTTGTTTCAGAAAGTGGAAAACAAGTCAAGGAATACCGTATCCAGTTGACCAAGGAAAAACCAGTTTCTGAGAAGACTGTTGCTGCTGTACAAGAGGAACTTCCAAAACTCGAATTTGTTGAAAAAGATTTGGCCTATAAGACAGTTGAGAAAAAGGATTCAACACTGTATCTAGGTGAAACACGTGTAGAACAAGAAGGAAAAGTTGGTAAAGAACGTATCTTTACAGCGATTAATCCTGATGGAAGTAAGGAAGAAAAACTTCGCGAAGTGGTAGAGACTCCGACAGACCGCATCGTCTTGGTCGGAACAAAACCAGGAACCTCTCTTCCAGAAGACGAAGTGAAGAACCTAGTCCTTAACAGACCAGAACTTGTAGTTGAAGAAGAAACCATCGACTTCAAGGTTCAGGAGCGTAAGTCTGATAAGTTGTACCTAGGAGAAACTCGTGTTGTCCAAGAAGGTCAAAAAGGTATCCGTCTTCACTTGATTGAAGTGGAAAATGGAAAACGTCATCTTAAAGAAACTTACGATAAAGTCGCTGTTCAAGATCGTATAGTAGAAGTTGGTACTAAACCAGGAACTTCTCTTCCAGAAGATGAAGTGAAGAACCTAGTCCTTAACAGATCAGAACTTGTAATCGAAGAAGAAACAATTGATTTCAAGGTTCAGGAACAAAAGAATGATAAGCTTCCAGCGGGTCAAACTCGTGTTCTCCAAGAAGGTCAAAAAGGTATCCGTGTTCACTTAATCGAAGTTGAAAATGGTAAGCGAACTGAAAAAGAAAGCTATGATAAAGTTATAGCTCAGGATCGCATCGTAGAAGTCGGTACGGCTAGTGAAACAACTAAACCAGTACCTCAAGAATCTACAAAACCACAAGTATCAGAAAAAGCAGATACAAAAGAAATTGCTTCAAATGCAGCTAGTCAAGCTCAAGAAGAACAGTTACCAAATACAGGAAGTGCAGCAAGTCAAGCAGCTCTAGCAGCAGGTTTAGCTCTTCTTGGTTTGAGTGCAGGATTAGTGGCCACTAAAGGCAAAAAAGAAGACTAGAATGAATCAATATTTCTTCTAAATGTATCTCAGAAAGACCAGGGAAACCTGGTCTTTTTAATAGGCAGAAGCATTCTCTTTAGAGCAAATTAACGTTTATGAAATTAGATAACCAAAATGATAAAAACGCTATCTGGTATCGAAAACGAGATGAACTTATTTTTTAAAAAATAGCGGTAAAATATACCAGTTTCTGTTTCGATGATAGGAGAAAACGATACAATAAATTGATGGGGAATTCGATAAGAAAATATAAATTTTAAATAGTAAAATAAATTTTAAAAAATGTTTGATGTTTCTAGCCTTTTTTAAATAGTATGATAAAATATGAAAGTAATGTAGCTATCAATTTTTACTTGAAAAAGGGAAATGGTGATTAGTTGGGGACAATCAATTAGTTTACAATTACATTGTACATTTACAATTGAATATTATTAAGAAAGGAAGATTAAATGAACAAGAAAATAAGATCTTGGATTCAGATTCTTATTCTTTGTTTGGGAGTTATTCTCCAATCGTTTGCCCCTCTGACGCAAGTACATGCGACAGAATATAACGATGTGATCACTAGTGTGGGTGTTGAGAACAAATCTGGTGAAGCTTTAACGCAAGGGTTGGATATTTGGCAAGAATTCCGTCTTACTGCAGATTTTGTTTTGCCAGATAATACGGTGCATGAAGGTGATACAACAACACTTCAATTGCCATCAGAGATTGCATTTTCAAACTCTTCAGACATTGAATTACGAGATGCTTCTAGCAATCTTGTAGCTACTGGTCGTTTAGATGCAGCTAGCAAAACAATTACTCTAACTTACACAAAGTTTGTTGAGAATAATTCTGGCGTTAGGGGGAAATTCTTTGTCTATGTTCGAGTTGACCATGATGTTGTTTCAGAAGAAAAAGACATTGATGTCAATATTACTGTAGGACATAGAGTTCTATCTGCAGGGAAAATCCGTTACAACGGCCCTCCAGGGAAATACGACTCTAAAATTGAAAAGAGTTCCTTCCAATACAAGGATGACGAGAAAAATGTAATCCGTTATAACATTACTGTAAACCGCAATATGGCGAACTACAGTGATGTCACTATCAAAGATGCTTTCTCTTCTCCAAATATGACATTCCTACCAGATACTTTTCGTATTTATAAAGTAAACTGGAGCTGGAATAACGGAGACTGGAAATGGTCCGATGCTCAGGATATGACCGAAACCTTTAAAAACCAACTAGTGGTAAATGCGAATGGTGATGGTTTCACCCTTCCTTTAGGAGATACTAATGGTTTTGGTTATATGATCGAGTATCGAGCTAAAGCGAATTATGATCTAGTCGATGGTGAGGAAATCACGAACGTAGCCAACATGAGCTACAATGGTAGTGAGAATGAACAATCAACCAGCACACGTACCTACCAGATTGCAGGTGGTGTTGCGGAAGGATATGTTTTCACCATTAAAATTCATAAGGTAGACGAAGCAGGCCAACCATTGCAAGGCGCAGTTTTTGAAGTAATTCGTGATCGTAACCAAGCCGTTGTTGGACGATTGACAACAGATTCTGATGGTAACGCTAGTGTAGGTAAATTGTTGCGAGACAACTATACAATTCGTGAAGTAACGTCTCCTTTTGGCTATGACAAACTAACTGAAGATATTAAAATTTCTCCTGATGAGTTTGGCTCAGACAAATCTGTAGAACGTCGAATTGAAAATAAAAAGACACCTCCAAAGACACCAACTGAGAAAGAGATTACTTTCAAAAAGGTGGATCCAAATGGAAAAGAAATTCCAGGAGCGGAACTGAAAATCTATAGTGGAGATACAGTCAATCTTGAAGAGGCACCTGTTGCAGACTGGACTACTGTAGCTGACACTTCTAAAGTGATTAAGCTGGCACCAGGGACCTACACTCTAAGAGAGTTCGATGCTCCAGAGGGATATCAAATTGTAGGAGATATTACTTTTACTGTTAATGCTGACGGTTCTATCACTATTAAGAATAAGGGAGCTGATGACACTGTTCTTGCAGCTGGTCCAGTTCTGACTATTACCGATAAAGAGGATACTAGTCCAAAACCAATTACCTTCAGTAAGGTAAACCTTGGAGGGAATGAAATCGCTGGTGCACAGATTAAGATCTACAAGGGCGAAAAAGCTGAAGGTACAGCCGTAGAAAGCTGGACTTCAACTGACCAACCTAAGCAACTGAATCTTGAACCAGGCATCTACACTTTCCATGAGGAAGCAGCCCCAACTGGTTACCTCAAAGTAACGGACATCACTTTCCAAGTC
>NZ_JUNW01000014.1:0-431 GCF_001075675.1 Streptococcus oralis | reverse complement strand
TCAAATCAGATGGAAAGATGGCCAAGAATGAATGGGTAGATGGTGGCCGTTATTATGTTGAATCAGATGGTAAAATGGCTAGGGATAAATGGGTAGATGGTGGCCGTCACTATGTAGACTACGATGGTGTGCGGCAACCAAAACTAGATGGGAAGCAGTACAATGCTGCTTTAAATAAAGCGAAAAGCTATAATTCGGTTTTACATATGTCAAAAAAAGATCTCTATAACCAATTAACGTGGAATGGTTTTTCAAGTTCAGCAGCGCAGTATGCCATCGATCACTTGAATGCAGATTACAAAGCAAATGCCTTAATTACAGCAAGAGCATACCGAAAGAATAACCATTTATCAAAGACAGAGATTTATGAGTGGCTAACTTCTTCTTATGTTGGAAAATTTACAAAAGAAGAAGCAAACTATGCAATTCAA
>NZ_JUNW01000013.1:0-24947 GCF_001075675.1 Streptococcus oralis | reverse complement strand
TGAGCTCGGGCTAAAATCCTAGTGAAAAAGATGAAACTCCTTGTGTTCATCGAACACTGTGTCGTTTCCCTATTTTCATACGGATTTTTAACGCCCTTAGCATCATAATTCTTGCTGGATAAAACGTTTATAGACTAGGCGACAAGCCGAAGATCGTACTGATGGTACATCGAGGCGAAGGCAACGAAGTATAGAAACGTTTTAGACGCAAGATTAGCGACGAAGTCCTAGAGAGTTGATCAACTCACGGTAACGGTTAACGTCGTTTTTACGCAAGTATGCAAGCAAGTTACGACGGCGACCGATTTTCTTCATCAATCCACGGTAAGTAGCGTGGTCTTTTTTGTGTTGTTTGATGTGTTCGTTAAGGTGGTTGATTTCCCAAGTAAGGACAGCAACTTGAACCTCTACTGAACCTGTATCACCTTCGTGACGTGCATATTGTGCGATGATTTCATTTTTTTTCTCTTTTGAGATTGCCATGATGTTTCTCCTTTTTATTTGGCTTCATCCGAGTGACAGGTTGGCATGCCTGTAACCAAGAAGAAGTTATTTGTCTTTACGACAGTTCTTATTCTACCAAGAAGCAGGGACTTTGTCAACTGATTTACTGTTTAAACCCGTGAATTACTCTACTGATTTCAGGGCTTCGAGCATATCCACCTTTCTCAAGTGGTGATTGACAAAGACGCCCAGTAAAGCCAAAATCACAATCACTGCGACGATTGGAAGAGCATAGACTTCCCAGCTGACTCGTGGATAAAAAAGTATGGTGGCAGGTGAAATCATTTGAATCAAAAATTGATGTAAATAGTGGCCAGCTACCAAACCGAGAACAATCCCCACAAGGGACAGCACCATAGTCTCCCGGTAGATATAGAGAGTCACTTCTTTATTATGGAAACCAAGAACCTTAATAGTGGAAAGTTCGCGGATACGTTCTGCCACATTGATATTCGTGAGATTGTAAAGAATGACAATGGCTAGTAAGACGGAAACAAGGACAAGGATTGCCATGGTTTTATTGAGAGAATTGGCTACAGATTCAAAGAGGTGGATAGCCGTTGCATTTTGGACCACTCCAGAAACAGCAGCTTTTTTCATAAAGACAGCAGCTTCTTTCTCCGTATTGGATGGTGTTGGCTCTTTTAATTTCACTAGGTAGGCATTGTCTTGCGGACTGGTTCCATAGACTTGTTCGTAAGTCGCTCGGTTGAGATAAACGAAGTGTCCAACATAGTTTTCAGAAATAGCCGCGACCTTGATTTCTTTCCCATCAAGCTCTAGCTTGTCTCCAACCGTAACACTTGCTAGTTGGGCTAATTTTTGACTCACGACCGCTCCATTAGTGACCTGCAACTCTCGCCCATTTTCCTCTAATGTGATAAAGGGATTGAAGTCTTCTCCACTAGTAACCATTATGGTGATAGTCTGAAGTCCTGCTTTTCCTTTGAAATCTTTTTCAATAGATTTAGAGTAAATCTTTTGATAAGCGTGGATAGGCTCAGCTTGCAAGGCGCTTTCCAGATCTGCTTTTTCTTGCTCCGTTACACTGCTCTTTTCCGCTACAATCATCTGGTATTGCTGGATTTGTTCAAATTGACGCTCCACAACTCCTCCCACAGATGACTGAATGCCAAGACCTGCAAATAGGAGAGCCACCGAACCTGCAACTCCAAAAATGGTCATCAACATCCGTTGTTTATAACGGAAAATATTTCGCGCTGTAACCTTATGAGTGAAGCTCAAATGACTCCAAATAAAGCTCAGGCGTTCCAGCAAAATCTTTGATCCCTTAACGGGAGGTTTGGGAAGCAAAAGTTGGGCTGCTTCATCATGCAACTCCCTTCGCGCCACCAGATAAGCTGGCAAGACACTGGATACCCAACTCAAGGCTAGGGCAAGGAGGCTATAAGACCAGTAAAAATACTCCTGGCTTTTCCCAACGACCATTCCTGCTGTTATAACATCCGAAATCACGCCTGCAAGAAGATAATGTCCAAGAAGCGTTCCTATAAGGGTTCCCACAGTTCCTGCACGAAAACCATAGAGGACAAACTTGGCAACTATATCTTGATTCCGGTAACCTAGAGCCTTGAAAATACCAGCATTGGTACGCTCTTCATCCACAAATCGAGTCATCGTTGTAAAGGTCACCATTGCAGCGACCATATAAAGCACCACGGGGAAGATATTCCCAACAGAACGAATGCTTGCTGAAGCGTTACTGTACATGAGATAGCCTTGACCACCTGGCATGGTTTGGCGATTGTATACGTGGTATTTCGGCTCTGCCAGTTCATCAAGGTCTTTCTGACGCTGTTCAAGCTTCTCTTTTTCCTTAGTTAGATCACTCTCTGCCTGAGCCAGTTTTTCTTTTTCTGTAGCCAATTCTTCCTTAGCTTTCGTCAATTGCTCCGTGGCTTGACTCTTTTGAGGCTCAGGAAAAACAGTCACTTGTTCTTCTTGCGTTTTCAAGCGACTTTCAGCCTGCTCTAACTGACTCTTGCCTTTTTGAAGGTTACTTTCAGCAGTTTGGAGCTGTTCTTTCCCATCTTCCAAGCTCTTTTGCCCATTTGATTTGATACTTGCCAATCTTTTTTGACCATTATCGGCAAGCAAGTCTTGCAATTCTTCCTGATGTTGAGCACGTTTGCTCTTATAGTCTGATGAAAAAGCATCCAGGTTTTTTAAATCATCATAGCGCACACGCGCAATACTATACACTTCTGTATCAAACCGACTGGCTACAAGCACTCCATAGCCAGCCAAACTTCCATTTCCACTACTAGCCCCTCCCAAGTCTTCTTGAGAAAGCATCTCACCTGACTGAACAAATCCTGTAACGGTGTAAGTTTGGGATTTCAAAAAGGACTTCCCCTCTTCTTTCTTGCTAAAGGTGATTGTCTGTCCAATCTGATAGCGGTCTTTCCAGAAATCAGCTAAGGCAATTTCCCCATCAGCCTCTGGAAGTCGCCCTTCTATCACTTGGAAGGTTGAAATGCTCTCTGGTTTGGAATAAAGTCGAACTGCTTCCTCACCATTTTCAACGGTTAGGTCTGCCATATAGCCAAACTCAACACTTGCTCCTTGAAGGGTCTTTAGTTCGTCCTGATCTTCTTTGTCCAAGCCATAATCAGCTATCACTGCCAGATCCAAAGCATTGGCTTTACGGAGATAATCCCCTGCCGTGCGTTCCATGTTTGGGCTAGTCACTTTGAGTCCTACTAGGGCTAAAGAACCCAGCATCATCAAGGTTAAGATAGAAACAAAGCGTCCCTTTGAAGTCGTCACTGACTGAAATAGGTCTTTCCGATATGTTTTTTTCATGCTAATACTCCAATATATCGATATCCTGTGGATTCTCATTAATCGTCACACTCTTAACCGTGGCATCACGCATATGAATCACGCGATCTGCAATAGGGGCTAGCGCGCCATTGTGGGTCACGATAATCACCGTCGTTCCTTTTTGACGAGACATGTCTTGGAGAATTTTCAAGACTTGCTTCCCTGTCTGGTAATCCAAGGCACCTGTCGGTTCATCACAAAGGAGAATTTTAGGATTCTTAGCTACAGCGCGTGCAATGGAGACTCGCTGTTGCTCCCCTCCAGAAAGCTGGGCTGGAAAGTTATTGAGGCGATGAGCCAGACCTACGTCTTTGAGCACTTGCTCTGGATCCAAGGCATCCGCTACGATTTCTGAGGCCAATTCCACATTTTCCTTGGCTGTCAGATTGGAGACCAGATTGTAAAATTGAAAAACAAAGCCTACATCTTCACGACGATAGTTTGTTCGTTGGTGCGAACTATAGTTGGCAATATTGGCACCATCAATCCAAATCTCTCCCTCATCATTGGTATCCATACCTCCTAGGAGATTGAGAACCGTTGATTTTCCAGCACCAGAAGCACCAAGGATAATGACCAGCTCCCCCTTTTCAATTTCAAAATTCACATCACGATTAGCCACAATCTCCGTATCCCCAACCTGATAACGCTTGTAGCTGTGTTTCATTTCAATATAAGCCATATCGTTTATCTCCTTTTCAAAGCTCGTTTTCTTAAATCAACAAGATGTTGATTCTAAATCACAAATATTATATAATGGGCTAAGTCAAAAAGCAATAATCAAAAATCAACAAAGTGTTGATTTAATAAAAAGGAAGATAAAATGGTTCAGAAACGAAAAACTACTACTAAGGAAGACATCAAAGAAGCTTTGATTCAGCTGCTATCAGAGGATAAATTTGAAAATATATCAATTAGTAAGCTCTGTAAACGGGCAGGAATTAATAGGGGAACTTTCTATCTACACTATGAAGACAAATATCAAATGATTGACAGTTTGAAAAGTGAAATTATTTCCCAGCTCTACATTTTTTTAGAAAAAGAAAGAGAATCGCCTAGAAAGTTTATGTTAGCCAACTTCTATATATTACGTTCGAACGAACGCCTTATTAACGCCTTGTCCCAAAGTCATTACATAGACTTTCGTGGTGCAATTCGTGAATTTCTAAGTAGCATTATTCTAACTGAAAATAAAAAAGAAACGACTCGTCATTTCTTATCAGAAAACTTCCAAATTCCTCACAAATACGCTTTGGAAATCTTCTTATCAAGTATTGAAGGGATTATTTCTCTTTGGATTGCTGGGGGAGCGCAAGAAGAACCGGAAGAAATCACGGATATAATCTTATCAACCTATAACTACGAACATTGGCGCTACGAATCAAAAGAAGATTAATTCATACAACTTACTATTTCATAAGCTATATCCTCTCATTTTATACTTTTTCAATTAGCTAAATTGCCTTTTTTTAACTTAGATACAAAAAAGCCTAGGAATCCTAGGCTTTCTGTTTATAGATTATTTTCCAAGGTAGTATTCAGAAACTACGTTCAATTTTTCGTCAAATTCGAATACCAATGGTGGGAAGTTAGGGATTTCCACGTCCATGATTTCATCATCTGACAAGCGTTTGATGTGTTTTACAAGGGCACGGATTGAGTTACCGTGAGCTCCTACGAATACGTTTTTACCATCTTTAAGTGCTGGAGCGATTTTGTCTTCCCAGAATGGAAGGGCACGTTCCAAAGTCACTTTCAAGTTTTCAGCATCTGGGATAACTGAGTCGTCAAGTGAAGCGTAACGACGGTCAGTGTGTGCTGAATGCTCATCATCACGATCCATGTTTGGAGGCAATACATCGTATGAACGACGCCAGATGTGAACTTGCTCATCACCAAATTGTTCAGCTGCTTCAGCCTTGTTTTTACCAGTCAAACCACCGTAGTGACGTTCGTTCAAGCGCCATGATTTTTCAACTGGAACCCACAATTGGTCAGAAGCTTCAAGAGCCAAGTTTGTTGTTTTGATCGCACGTTTCAATACTGAAGTGTAAGCTTGGTCAAATTCGATACCAGCTTCTTTGATCAATTTACCAGCGTCAATCGCTTGTTGTGTTCCTTTTTCAGACAAATCAACATCAGCCCAACCAGTGAAAAGGTTAGCTTTGTTCCATTCAGACTCACCGTGGCGAGCAAAAACCAATTTTACCATTAGATGGATTCTCCTTTTATTTTTCGAGGTTTCCCTCGTTTATCTATTCTATTTTACACAATTTTCCACAAAAAAGCTAGTTAAAATCAACTAAAAAGAGAGAACAGTGTCCTCTCATCTAGTTATTATTAATTCGCGATATTCAATCAAGAAACGATTGCAATTATTTTTTATTTAAAGCATCAATTATACGATCAGTATTCTTAGTTACATTAGTATCATTGTAACGATTATGAATTAGACCTTCAATTGTTTCTTTGCAATTTTCAAGATTAGCTTTTTCAAATACTACCACACTGACAACATGTGTTCCACCAGAAGTAAGATGCAAAACTAGTAGAGTTTGAAAAGCACTTAGCACTGTTAATACACCATAAGCCGCTAATATCAATCCTCCGATAAATGAATTTTGCATCATTGAAAGGCCAATAAGAGCGAAAATTATATCCCAAGCAAATGATTTGAAATCAAGACGAAATGAACTATCTACACTTGCAACATGATCAACAGGAATTGTTTTATTTTGAGACCCCAGTGGAATAACTTTTAAAATAGTATTAGGGTTAGAAGTTTTTATAAAGACTCCCTCTAAAGTAATGGAAGCTTTTAAATAGAATGTTAAATACGATGTAATGAAAGATTGTTTGATAATATTCTCTTTTTATTTTTTCAAGTTGTATCACATCATGTTTTCTTATAAAAAAAGCATTTTGCTAACATATTCTTTCGCCAGATAATTCTTTAAATAAAAAAACAACCCTCAAACGGATTGTTTCACTAGACTATCAGATAAGGCCACGGACTTCTTTTAAAAATTTAGAAAAAGTAACAGCACCTTTAATGATTAGAAATCCTCCTATCCACTCGGTCGCTGAAAGAAAGCCCAGCACGCCACCAATGATAAATAAAATAGATGGCAGCATTCGAAGTTGTTGGTCTTCTTCGAAATAGATTAACATAAAGGTACCTAATGCAATCATCAAAATCTTAAAAAATGTCAGGAGCAGGGAAAAGGCAACCGTGACGACCAACATCTTTGAAGGATCTTTATAGATGAGAGCCCCAGTATAGGATAGCAAAAATCGTAGGACAGGCCCCAAAAGTAAGGTCACTCCTGCCAGCATGCCCAGTCTCCAATTGAGTCGAACCAATCTATCTCTCTCCATCAAAACCTCCTTCTCTCGTAGCTATCATTCTACCATATTTGCTCCAGAAACGAAAGGACTTCTCAGACACAAACCTATCTCATACCAGCTTCCTAACAGGGATATCAAGCTATAAAAAGAGAAGACCAGTCGGTCCTCTCTTTTCATTCTCCAAAACTTATTTCTTAAAAATAGAGGTTCTGAAGTCTTTTGTTTGGTCAAGATAGGCCTTAAAGATTGCTCTCTTTAACTTATGAACGGCACTGTCGATTTCTGGCTTATAGTCACTCCAACGAGGAGCCACTGCATCCTGTAGTACAGCTTGATCCATGAGTTCCTGCAATTCAGTCACACTATTGATGGTCTTGGTCGCATAGCTTGGCCATGGTTTTGTCGGATCTTTAAAGGTCACCTGTTTCAAGTTTTCAAACTGATCCACACGTTCTTTGTACATGGCTTTCTTGAAATTCGCCCAAGATGAATACTTGCCTTCAAATACCTTGTCCAATACAAGTTTATCGGTCACCAATCCTCGTTCTTTACCATAGAGATTGATAGTTTTACCTTTTTGTTTGGCAACTTCTTCGTATTGGTTTGAGATATAAGGTACCATTCCATCCTTAAAGCCTTTGGCAGCCAAAAGTTCGTAAGCAATTCGGCGTCCCATCAGGTCCCCTGGCGTGCCTTTCTCACTGCTGAGAGCTGAAAAGATTGGGGCAAAGAGTTTAATCGTATAGTAGCCATTTCGTTCATACTCGCCAGACTGGTACTCACGAGCTGATAAGATGTTGTGGTCAATCAAACTCTCAAAGCTGGTCAATTTTTGCGCCTCTTCTGCTGTCAATTCTTTGACTACGTTAGTGGCATAAACCTCATTTCCATCTGATGGATCTTTTACATACTTGTTCTCAATTTTTCTGAGAGCCGCCATTTTCTGGTAAACACTTAGTTTATTAACGATTGACTGCCCTTCGAGATATTCCAGCATGTAGATAAGGTCAAACATGTTATGGACATAGTTCTGAAGATCTGCTGCCTTTTGGAATCTCTCTGTCGGATCCAAGACTTGAAGACGGGATCCTTCTGTACTATCTGATGTTGAGTGTTTCAAGATAGAATTGATGGTAATGGTTGCGTCACTTGGTTGGTCAGGAGCTTGCAATAAGCCTTTTGCGAAGAACTCTGGTCCCAAACCACTTCTTCGACCATAGCCGCCAAGGTAAATATCCTGATCCGAATCATGGGTCATCTCATGGGTATAGGTAATGGCTCCATCCTTGTCAAGCATACGGTAAGACATATAGTAGACACCATCCCCTGTTGCGTAGGCTCCATGCTGGTTGTGTACTACCTTATTGCCAACTGGTCCAAAGAAGTTCTTCATGGCTGGATTGGAACTATCAAACTTAGCCTCTACTGTAGCTTTTCCAGATGTTGTGTCATCGCCGAACTTATAAGCATCATAAAGCAAGATGGTACGATAGAGTTTTTCACGTCCCTCATTATCTAAAATACGATACCAATAATCGTAGTGATCTCGCTGACGTTTGGCTGTTTCACGCGCATTTTCTTCTACAAAATCATTGAGAGCCTTGCCCGCTTTATGCTCGCTATTGCGGTAGCGATCATAAGCTCCAAATCCTAGACTAGACATAGTTGAGATGACAAAGACGGATCTCTCTGGCAAGGTTAGGAGAGGCAAGACCATATTGCGGTATTTCCATGTGGCACTAGTGATGCGGTCATAGACACCGATAGAATACTTGCTACCAGTCTGTCCTTGCTTTGTTTTCACCTCTTCGATAGTGGATTTTTCTTCGACGATGTAAGCCTTGGTCTGTGATTTAAACCAGTCATTGTTGCTTTTCTCTGGTAGAAAGACTTTTCGGTAATGTTCCAGCGTGCTAAACAAATCTGTCGTTCCATGTTGACTGGCAAGACTGATACCATAAGTATCGACATTATTCTTAGCTAGAAGATTGTTAAAGCCAGATTTACCCAACTCAATCAGGGCATCTAGTGGTGAAGCATTTCCCTTACCAAAGAAGTCCAGATGGTACAGAACTAGGTCTTTGACATTCACCTGACCATAGCTAAAGTTATACCACCGTTCCAGATAGGTCAAGCCAAGTAGCAAAGCTTCCTTGTTGTGCTTGATTTTATCTACAAGATAGCCCTTGGTGACTGGGTTGTCACCGGCAAGTCCAGCATCTGCTGACAAGATTTTTTTCAAACTGTCTTCCAGTTGTTCTTTTGTTTTGGCGAACTGGTCTTCAAGATAGAGCTCTGTTTGCTTAACGTTTGGAGAAATACCGAGCGTCTTTCTGATGGCTTCTGAGTGGTAGTCCACCTTTTGTAAGTCAGGTAAGACTTGCTTGATGATAGAAGATTGGTCATACAGGAATTGATTTGGCGTATAGAGAAGTCCTGTATCGCCCAGACTATATTCTGCTAATTTGGCGAAATCATTCTGGTACTTGAGATCCAGCTTCTCAGATAAATCATCATTGTAGTGAAGCAAGAGTTTGTTTGCAGTCTCTTTGTTAGAAACAATGTCTGTGATGACTTGGTTATCCTTCATCATGACTGCTGACAAGAGTTCTTTTTGATATAAAAGGCTGTTCTCATTGACCAGATTTCCGTATTTGACGATGGTTGCCTTGTTGTAGAAAGGTAGCAATTTTTCAATATTCTTATAAGCCAAGGCGCGCTTAGCTTGATAATAAGCCACCTTAGAAAAATCACTGTCTTTTTTGCCACTTGTTGAGAGAGGCTCCACTGTTGGTAGAGTGAGAGGATTGATGGCTGCTTTTTTGCTTTCAATCTGGGAAGCATCTAGCAAGGTTCCTCTTTCTTCAAAAGATTCTTTGCTGACGACCTCATCCTTGACCAAGGTGACATTGTAGACTCTGTTGGCCTTGCTGCTGAATGTGTCCTTCACCTTCATTCCATTGTAGTGGTAACCGGTAATGGCATTTCCGTTGGTTACATTGACATCACTGAGGACATTGGTCAAACTTCCAGCATGCTTTACATCACCAGAAGTGCGATCCCACAAATTGCCTGCTACTCCCGCAACTCTACCAAAGTGCTTGACATTGTTGATATCACCTTCAGCATAGCTATTTTGGATCTGTGCATCCTGATCTACTAGACCTGCAAGACCACCTACAGTCTGATCTGAAGTATTTGTGTTGGATGAAATGGCTACTGTCGCTTTTGACTTACTAAGTAAAGCCTTGTCACCTGTCAAATGACCGACCAAACCACCGATATTGTAGGCAGCAGTCGTTTCATAAGTATTGATAATTCTCCCCTTGAAACTGCTCTCTGTGATACTTGATTGGTCCGCCTTAGCCAGCAAACCACCGATACCACGTTCACCTGCTAGAACACCATCGACATGAACTTGCTTAATCTTTGTACCATTCTGGGCTTCATAGGCCAGTGAACCGATATCATCTTTCCCTGAAATGGAGACATTTTTCAGACTCAATTTTTCTACTCTAGCGCCACTCAAAGTTTCAAACAGAGGCTTTTTCAAGTTGTAAATAGCATACTGCTTGCCATCTTTTTCACCGATCAACTGACCAGTAAAGGTACCCTTGATGTAGGACTTTTCATCAGGATCCAACTCCACTTCGTTGGCGTTCAAGCTAGCTGCTAAATAATAGGTTCCAGAGAGATTCTGCTTGATAGCTTTGACGAGGTTGCTAAAGGAAGTAAAGGTTGTCGTTTCCTCTGTAGCCTTCTTAGCTAGATAGAAGGTGAAATTATCGACATATTTATTTTCTAGCTCTTGCTGGAGTTTCTCAGCCTTGGCTGTAATTTTATAAACTGACTGACCATTTTTCGTTTCTGCCGTTATTGAAGAAACTGGTAGATAGACATCTTTAACTGCCGAAGATTTAACCTTGACAAAGTAAGTTTCTGTATTCTTTGGAACACTGTCTAAAGAAACATGTTGTTTGTAAGTACCATTGGTCTGACTATACAACTCCAGATCCGAAACATTTCTTAGCTCAAGCGTTTTCTCTGGATCTTTTTCTTTTGGTTTTTCTGTCGGAGCTTCCGGTTTTACTTGCTCGGTATTGCCCGTATATTCTGGAAGAGGAGCGACTTGCTCCGGTTCCACAATGGCTCCTGCTTGCTCACCTTTATATTCTGGTAGGGAAGACTGGATTTCTGGTTCAACGATAGCACCTGATTGAGTATCTGTATACTCTGGTGTTTCAGTTGTCTCAGGGGCAACAACCGCTCCCGCTTGAGTTTCTGTATACTCTTGTGTTGGTGGCACCTGTTCAGGCTCTACGATTGCTCCAGACTGCTCGCCTGTATAGGATGGTTTCTCAGCCATTTCTGGTTCCACCAAAGCCCCAGACTGGACGCCCCCAACCTCTGGCTCAACTTGTTCTGGCTCGACGATGGCACCAGCTTGGGTTCCCTGATACTCAGGTTGCGGAGCTACCTGCTCGGGTTCAACGACTGCTCCTGCTTGGGTGCCTGTATATTCTGGTTTTTCAGCTGTTTCAGGGGCTACAATCGCTCCCGCTTGTTCTCCTTTATATTCTGGTAAGGAAGCCTGGGTCTCAGGCTCTCCTTTTCTTGCAGACTGAGATGCTTCACTCGGTACAACTGCCTTCTTAGTCCCTTTTTCTACTATACGTGGCAAGGCTTCTTCTACATTGGTCGAGAGAACTTCTCGGGAAATTTCTTGGTTTTCAACAGTGAAAATGCGAACGACTTCAACCTTCTTCCCAGCATGACCTTCTTGTTTGACACGAATGGTTCCCTCTGCTAGTTCGGGATTTTCTTGAACCACTTCTGAAAAGTCTAGTTTGGTTACAATCTCTTGGTCTTTGTATAGGAGCTCTGGTTTGTTCACGCGACCAGCCAAGACTTCGTCTTGAGGATCTACACTAGCAAGACCAGACGGATTTTGATTGGATGAATCTTGAGAAGGGATTGGCTTCTCAGCAGGCGTTGTAGGAGAGGTAGCTTTCTGCTCATCTCCTGCCTTTTGCCCACCTTCATTGGTCTGAAAACGAGGTTGAACCGTGTAGTCTGGTTTCTGACCTCTAGCAGCAGTTTCTTGCAAACTAGCGTCCTTGTCTTGCTTAATATAGCCTAGGTAGGTATAACCCGATAGGGTGCGTGGCAAAGGCAGACTATCTCCTTGGGATAATTGGTATTCCTGATTGTACTGGAGCAAAAGCTGATTTTCGATAGCCTGAACCGAAGAAACCAAACCACTACCCATCCCTGTTATCAAAATCACATTCAATAGAGCTTTCTTTTTGCCTTTCTTTTTCGATACGACAAAAATAAGGAGGCCGATCGAAGCCATGACTCCACCCGATAAAACGCTAGTAAGGCTATGCTGCCCACCTGTATTGGGCAACTGACCTAGCTGGGCTTTCTCTTCCATACGGTAGACTAGATAATAGGTGCTCTCACTATCTTCCGCAATTTTAGGAATGTCCTTGACAATCAAGTCTTTTTCTTGCCCACTCAGCTCTGTATCCGTCACATATTTGTAGTGAACAGATACATTTTCTTGAGCAAATACAGTCCCACTACTCGCAATGGACACAAAAAATAGGCTTGAAATCGAAGCTGATACAAGTCCAATTGCTAATTTTCGTAAGGAGAAACGATGCTGCTTCTCTCCAAAAATCTTTTTCATTCTAAATCCTCTCAACTTTTCAACCTCTATCAAGGAAATAACTAGAATTATATTTTGATATAGGTAATTTACATTCATCATTATACTATAAAAAAAGGTCCTTGTCCCAAATAAATGCTTTGAATTTTATGAATGTAAAAACTTATTTATCTTGTCAAGTTTACCTCTGCTTGATGACAAAAAAAGAAGGCTAATCGCCTTCTCTTATTTAAAAATATTCCTAACAAAAAGTCATTATTCTTGAATCTCGAATTTTTTCAAAAGTCCAAAATAGAGGGATCCACCAATGATTGTCAGAATTCCTCCTACCCAGCCCAAGAATGGGATCAATCCAACAGAACCACCTACGATAAACAAAACAGACGGTGCAGGCGTCACACGCTCATCGTCCTTGTAATAAACAATGGCTACAATTCCTAAAACCAAGACAGCAATTTTTACCAATGACAAAATAATTGAAAAAATCGTCAATAGCCCAACTGTTGCATCTGAGTCCTCCGTTGCCGCAGCAGCCCCGACAGCTATCATAAACATAACAAGAGGTGCCAACAGCAAGACGATACCTGAAATAAGACCAAAAATCGCATTTACGCGAGCAAGTGTATTTGTTTTCATCTGAATCTCCTTAAAAATTTTTACAGCTATCATTTTATCATATTTTCATGAAAAACAAAAGAAATTTCAAAATGAATATACTAGATGGTGAATGGTTTCAAATTTCTATCCAGACATTTAGAGTAAGAAATATGTCATGTATCAATTTATTTGTAAATTCATTCGTTTTTATACTAAGCAAGCCGTTCCCCTAAAAAAAGAAGATCCAAGTGATCTTCTTTTTTCGTGGCTGTTTTTGCAAGAGACTTATCTTTCAAAGATAGACTGTCTGAAGTCGTCTGTAGCACGTAGATAAGCATTGAAAATACGATACTTGAGTTGGGCGACACTGCTCTTAGAGCTGTCTGATAAAGCACGATCAATGTTCTTAGCTGAGGCATCCGCTAGTACTGCTAAGTACATATAATCTTGTAATTCCTCATAAGAAGAAATTGTAATTTGTCGTTTGCTATCTAGTTTTCCTGCTTCAAACTCAATGGTGATAGGGCGAAGGAAGTTTTGGGCCTTGTTGTATCGTTCATTCAACATAGCTTTCTTCAAATCCTTCCATGATTCATACTGACTACCGTAGAGGTTTTTAAGGATTAGATCATCTCCAACTACACCGACATCTCCTCTGTTCCAGATTGAGTAGGTCTTATTACCTTCTTTAAGCGCTTGGCCGGAGTATTGGCCAGATACATATGGGACAAATCCTTGTTGGTAGCCCTTGTCTCCTAGCAATTCGTAGGCTCTACGGCGGAACATAAGTCCCCCAGGAGCACCAGTTGGATTGTCCAGAGCTGCATAGAAGGAAGCAAACATATTGACGATGTAGTAGCCATTTCGTCCAAAGCTAGCGGTATCCCAACCATCGCGACGACCAATGATATTATGATCAACCAGAGCATCGACAGACTTTAGTTTGGCTGCTTCTTCAGCTGTTATTGGAACGATTCGATCATCAGCATGGGCTTTCTTACCATAAGACGTATTCTCAAAGTTATAATTTTCAGCCTTACGGTACCATTTCATTTTCTGTTGATCAGTTAGAACTCCAGTAACAATATCCCCTTCTACATAATCCAGAAGGTTCAGTACGTCAAAAACTCCATGCATGTAGTCGCGAAGAGCATCTGCTGAGGAGAATCGAGCAACAGGATCATAGGTATGGTAACGTGTGGTCGAATCTTTATCTCCCTGATAGAAGCTATTAAGCACGAGACCTTTTTCGCTAACATTGGTTACAGACTCTAACATTCCTGTAGCGAAGCTCTCCGGTCCTTCACCCTCACGACGACCATGCCCTTCAAAATAGACAGAACCGTCCGAGTTGTGGGTCATTTCATGGGTATAGACCATGGTACCAGAAGCTCCCAGCATCTGGTCATAGACGTAGAAGACTTCATAACCATTAGCAAAGGCCCCTAGTCCATTGTCTCCGTGATACTTCCCAGCAGGACCAAAGAAATTGTACATAGCAACAGATGTCTTATCATTACGCGGAGCCCAATATTGCTGGCCTTTATCATTGTAAACAAAGAAACCGTCTGTAACGATCACCCGTCTGAATAAGGTATCTTTCCTGTTTGGACTTAAAATGTTGTACCACATGTCATAGTGGTTTCGTTGCCATTCAGCTGATTGATTCACAAGTTTTTCAACGTGTCGATGGAGTTCCTCGCCTGAGAGAACTCTGCCACCTTCTTTCCTGTAGCTTCCAAAGCTACCAAAGGCAATGGTCGACATATTGCTGATGATAAAGACATCTCTTTCAGGTAAGGTCAGAAGTTGGAGGACCATTTGCTTGAAGCCCCAATCTCCCTGAGTCAGTCTGTCATAGACCTTGATTGTATACTTACTCTTACGATCTGCATTGTCCTGTTTAGCCTGAATTTCTGGCAGACTTGAACGAGCTTCTACGATATAAGCCTTGGTATTTTCCTTGAACCACTCACTGTTGGTTTTATTTGGCAAGAAGAGTTCACGCAAACTTTCTAAGTAAGCAAAGAGGTCTCCTTTGCCTTTTTCCTTGGCTAGGGATTGTCGGTAGGCATTGAAGTTGTTTTGTGCTCGAAGATTGCCCATTCCAGAGTTCCCGAGAGCGATAATGGTATCAAGTGTCGAAGCGGCTTGATTACCAAAGAAATCAAACTTATAGGCATTAAGGTCCTTGGTGTTGAACGTTCCATAATTGACATTGTACCAACGGTTGAGATAGGTCAGACCAAGCATGAAGGCTTCTTTGTTCTGCAGAATCTTTTGGCTAATTGCATCCGCTACAGCAGGGCCTAGGGTGTTGATCGACTTGTCAACTGAAAGCACCTTGAGGAGTTCCTGACCTAGTTCGGCCTTGGTTTGTTCAAAGGCTTTTTCTAGATAAAGATCATCCAAGGAAGCTGTTTCACCAATCCCTAATACTTTACGCACTGCAGTTGAGTCATAGGTCACAGCTTTGAGTTCATCCAAGACACTCTCTTTAATGGTCTGATAGTCAGATAGGAAGGCTTCTGGCGTATAGAGTAAATTCTTATCAGCGATGCTATATTCAACAATCTGGCCATTGGCAAAATCACCCTTGTAGGTCAGATCAAGATAAGCAATCGTCTTATCTGCATAATGCAGCATCAGTCTATTGATTTCACCCTTATGGCTGTTGACGTCCGTTATCAGTGTCCCATCTTTCATCGGAACCACATCTAACAAGGCTACTTTGTTAAGTTTATCATCCTCAGCTAACTGGTTGGCTGTATGAACGATAAAGTCTTTGTTGTAGAATGGTAATAGTTTTTCTACATTTTCATAGGCTTGCTTTCTGGACTCTTGGGCTCCCCTCACTCGACTATAGTCTGTTTGATGCTGGTAAGCTTGCTGCAATGGCTCCTGGTCCGTCAAGTTCGAAGTGATTCCAAAAGACTGACGTTTAGCTTGGGCATCGGCATCTGAGATAGAACGGACAAAACGCTCATCTTTTCGATTTGCTGTAGTTCCTTCAAGAACATAAGAGTCCCGAACAGAAGCCTCAGGATAGGGATCTCCTGTCATCGCATGACCATTTTGAACTTTGACACTGGTCAAGACATTTCGGACTTGTCCATTGTTCCAAGTAGACCCGATCGCTCCACCGATTTGGCCAGAATGACCAGTATTTTGGATAGAACCAGACACATAAGAAGTTTCTAATCTAGCTCCATTTTGCAAGCGACCAATCAAGCCTCCAACACGCTGGTCTCCATTTCTACCCGTTACTTGGATAGATACATCTGCTTGACTCTTCTGCGCCAGTGATTGGTTGCCGTGGAAATTACCAACCAAGCCACCAACATTGTACTCCTGCCCCCCATCTTGGGTGCTGGTGATTGACCCTTTAAAGGCAACATTGGTTAGTTTTGTGTTTTGGGCAACTCCTACGAGTCCACCGATATGCTTGTTCCCAGATAGACTACCACTTACAGAAACATCCGTAATCGTGGCGTTCTGAGCGTTGCTAGCCAAGGCCCCTATAGAATCCTTGCCTGTAACTGCAGCCGATTTCAAGGTCAGTTGCTGGATGGTGGCATTTTTCAAGGTTGCAAAGAGTGGTTTTGCCAAGTTGTAGATGGTATAATCTTTGCCATCCACTCGGCTAGTTAGACTACCTAAAAATTCTTCTGGAACATAGCTTGTCGCAGACTGTTCCAACCGAATCTCATCTGCTGAAACATCCGCTCCTAGTTTGAAGTTTCCAGTCGGGTTTGACTTCATGGCCTCTATGAGCGCTTTGAAGGACGTATAGACACCTTCTTGGCTAAGAGGCGTTTTCGGCAGTTCAAAAGAGTAATCTGGACGATAATGGTCCCCTTCTCCCTCGACGAGCTGATTAGCTGATACCGTTACGGAGTAGGCATTGCCTTTATCAGTAATCTTAGAAACAGGTAAGAGCATATCCTTGAACTTGTCTGACTGAATGCGGACATAGTAGTTGTCCAAATCAGACGGCACTTCTGACAAGGATAGGTAACGTCGGTAGTGACTGCCATCTTTACCGTACAGTTCGATGCGGTCGATGTCTTTGATTTCAACCTTCTTATAATCAAGCTGAACTGGACGTTGATCCTCTATGCTAGTTTGTTCCCCTTGACCCAGGTCATATTTCATGACAGTTTTGAGGGTATAAGGAGTATAGTAGTCCAAGTCACCAAGTATCAATTTTTGAGTGAGGTCCGCAAGGTCGACTTCCTTAATTAACGTTTCACCCTTGTATAGCTGCACTTTGGCTGATTGATAGCTAGCTGTAGCATCCGTCAAGTGATAGCTAAGAGAAACTTGGCGTTTGTCTTCTTCCTTCTCGACACGGACTAGAGAGAGGATTGGTTTTCTCTTGACACCATCCAGAGCTTGACGAGCTGCCTCGAGATCCGTCCGAACTTGATCGACCAAGGCTTGATTGGCCAAAGGATTGTCCAAAACGAGCTTGGCCTGATCTAGAGCACGGCGATAGCGGAGTTTGGCTTGTTCATCAGCATACTGGTAAGCAACTGTAGACTGAGTCACATCCTTCATGTCAAATTCAACTCCGAGAGTTTTCTTATCAACAGGTGGGCCGTCTAGATTTTTCTTAGCAGTTTCAAGGGCCTTTTTCAAGGAATCAACCTGTTCTTGACTAGCGTGAGATGCCTCAAAGAGAGCTTGAGCATTTGCGACTGCCTGTTTATAAGACTCTTGATCTGCAGTGGTATCATTGAAATACTGATGCGTTTTCTGAATGCTATCGGCCTCTTCCACTAATTGGTGTAAGGGTTCGAGGTCGAGAGTTCCTTTTTCTGGTTCCACAGGAGCGTGATCCACATTTGTAGAAATTGGTTTTGTACCGACTTTGATAATCTGAGGAACTGCTTCTTTTGTGATAGTGTTAGAGATTTCCTCTGTATTTTCGACTTTTCCATCTACTAAATACTGACGAGTCACAATCGTACGGACACCATCTTGACCAGCTTGGCTAACTTCCCTTTGCCCCAAAGGCAGGTCTGCACTTTCCACTTCCTTAGTTGGATAAGGTTCTGCTACCGTCGTAGTAACATCCTTTTCCTCAACGTTTAAGTTTGGAACTTCATTTACAGGAGCGTCTGTTGGTTTCTCGCTAACAGGAGCTGTTCCGACCGTTACGATCTCTGAGACCGCTGGAGTCGTCACTTCGTTGGAGATTTCCTGGCTTCTCTCTACTTTGCCATCTACTAAATACTGACGAGTCACAATCGTACGGACGCCATCTTGACCAGCTTGGGTTATCTTGGTCTGACCAACTGGCAAGCTATCACTCTCTACTCGTTCTCGAGTGTAGGGTTCTGCTACCGTCGTAGTAACATCTTTTTCTTCAACGTTTAAGCTTGGAACTTCATTTATTGGGGCGTCTGTTGGTTTCTCGCTAACAGGGCCTGTTCCAACTGTTACGATTTCTGAGACCGCTGGAGTCGTCACTTCGTTAGAGAGTTCCTGGCTTCTCTCTACTTTTCCATCTACCATGTACTGACGGGTGACGATTGTACGCACGCCATCTTGACCAGCTTGAGTTATCTTGATTTGGCCAACTGGCAAGCTATCACTCTCTACTCGTTCTCGAGTGTAGGGTTCAGCCACTGTTGTGGTAACATCTTTTTCTTCAACGTTTAAGCTTGGAACTTCATTTATTGGAGCGTCTGTTGGTTTCTCGCTAACGGACTCCCCTGGGCTTGGTTTTGTAGGAGAAGGGATCTTGCTTCCGACTTTTCTAATCTCAGAAGTCGGCTCAGTCGTTACCTGATTGGAAACCTCCTCTGTATGGATCACCTGACCATTTAAAAGGTAGCTGCGGGTCACGATGGTACGACTACCATTTTTCCCTGCCTGAATCACCTCAGTTTGACCTTGCGGCAAATCATCCGCCTCTACTTCCTCCACTTGGAAAGGAATAATCTCTGTACGACTCGTTTCTTTACTATCAACCTTTAACTCTGGTTGTTCAAAGACAGGAGCTTCACTTGGTTTCTGAGCACGATACTCTTCCTGCGCTTGGCTTCCGTTCGAAGTTTGGACTGGAGTATCAATAGGAGCCGAATGATTCAACTCTTTCTTGCCATCAACTGGAGAGTTTACTTCTTTTTGAGATTTCAAATACCCTACATATTGGTAGCCTTCAATCGTAAGTGGGGATTGCAATGTTTCCCCGACCTGTACAGTCAATTCCTGATTATAGTCTGCCAGCATTTGATTTGTCAAAGCCAAGGAAGTTGGCGCAATCAGCTGACTTCCTAGACTGGTCAAAAGCATGAATGAAGCAAGTTTCTTGCGATCATCTCTGCCCAGTTTAATCGCTACGACCAGTAGCACAATGCCTGCCCCTGCTGCAATTGAGCTAATGAGTTGGCTGTGACCAGTTGCAGGCAACTGTCTCGTCGGACGATAAATCAAATAGTAAGTATCATCTGTTTCCTCAGCAAACTGTGGCAATTCTTTGACTACCAATTGCTTCTCTTGGTCCGTGAGTTCACTCTCTGTCACGTACTTATAGTGAATCTGTTTTGTGACGGATGGCGTCTGTTCACTAGCTGCTACATTTGCAAGAGAACCTCCTCCACTAGAAAGGTAGAAAACGCCTACCAGAGCAGAAACCAAACCAACCGAAACTTTTCTCAATGAAAAACGTTGGTGCTTTTCTCCTAAATAATTTCTTTTCATTCCTAATCTTTCCTTCATCATGATTTGAATCCCCTCTATTCTACCGAAATTTACTAGATTATTCAATTTATTTGCTATAAATAATAGCCACAAAAAACTGCTAATCTTTTCAGTTCATTTACGCTTTCAAAATCCTTATCTAATCAGGTATTGAATGCACAAACAAGATCATGGAGAAACCACAGAAAAATTCCTAGGTAGCCTTAAACCTAGGAATTTTTCAAATTTTAATCAAACAGAATCGTTTCCTTATTTCTTGAAAATAGACTGCCTGAAGTCGTCTGTCTCACGAAGATAAGCATTGTAAATCTTCTTCTTGAGCAGGTTAACCCAGCTAGCTTCGACACGGCTAGTAGCATTGGTAATGTTGCGTACATCCTCTGCCACGGCTGCGTCCATCAACTGCTGCATCTCTGCATAAGAACGAATGGTTACTTTCTTGGTACTGTTTGGATTTTTAAGCTCGTACTCAATGGTAATTGGCTTCAGCTTGGTCAGCTGATCAATTCGCTCCTTGTACATGGCCTTCTTGAAGGCTGCCCAAGAGGTGTATTCACCTTTAAATACATTTTCCAAGACTTTCTGGTCCGTCACGAGACCAACATCTCTTCCAGACCATCCGTCCCACGTTTTCTTCCCTTCATCGAAAGCTTCCTGAGAGTACTGACCAGAAACATAAGGGACAAATCCGTCATGGTAGCCCTTGGCTGCTAGTAATTCATAGGCTGTGCGACGGAACATAACGTCACCTGGTGCTCCATTTGGATTGCTTAAGGCTGAGTAAATTGGTGAGAAGAGGCTGAGACTGAGGTAGCCATTTCGACCATATTTCCCACTTTCCTTATTCTCCCGACGAGTGATCACATCATTTTCAATCAGGGAGTCAAAGGTCTTCAGTTGCTTGATTTCCTCAGCAGTAAAGCTTCGCGTCTGGTTACCAGCGTGGGTCTCCTTTCCATACTTATCTGTAATATAGTAATTCTCCATCTTCCTGAACCACTGTAACTTGGCAGCATCACTCTGCTTCAGCATAGAAGTACCTTCTAGATAGTCCAAGGTGTAGATCATGTCAAACATACCATGGACATAGTGTTGTAGGTCTGCTTCATTTTGAACACGTTCCTTGAAATTATAGGTATGCATACGTGTCTTAGAATCCTTGTCCACCTTGAAGAGAGTATTGAGCGTAATGGTTGGTTCATCTGGGCTTGGCGAAGATTGCAAGAGTCCCCGAGCATAGAGTTCCGCACCCAAGCCCTCACGACGACCATAGCCTTCGAAGTAAATTGCACCGTCAGAATTATGGGTCATCTCATGCGTGTAGACTGAGTTTCCATAGTCTTCTAATAATCGTGCCCTATCAAAATGGGTCACACTTCCCGTAGCGTAGGCATTGTAGCCCTTGCTTGGATACCACTTGCCGGCTGGTCCAAAGAATTCCTGCATAGCCTGTGATTTTTTGTCATTAGCTGGAGCCCAATAGCTTTGTCCTGCTTTGTCAGTTAAGAAGAACCCATCATAAACCAGAACAGAACGGAAGAGCTTGTCCTTGCTTTCTGGATTCAGAATCTTGTACCAGAAATCATAATGGTCGCGCTGGTATTCAGCTGTTTTTCTCACTCTGTCTTCGACATATTCAGCTAGCTCAGCGTCTGTGCGCACCCTGTTATTAGCATCCAGGCGATAGCGATCATAAGCTCCCATAGAGAGGGTAGACATATTGGAGATAGCATAGACACCCTTCTCTGTCATGGTCAAGAGTGGCAGGAGCATGCCCTTGTGTTCCCAATTATCTGCAGTAATCTTATCATAAACACCGACAGAGTACTTGCTCTTGCCCTCGGCTGCGTCCTGAAGCTGTCTCGCTTCTGGCACATCGGACTTAGCCTCAATGATGTAGGCTTTTGTATTGGTCTTGAGCCATTCATTATTGGTCTTGTATGGTAGGAAGAGCTGACGGTAGCCTTCAAGGTAATTGAAGAGTCCTCGCTTGCCAGTTGCTTCAGAGAGCGAATTATCATATGCTGTATAGTTGTTCTTAGCCTTGAGATTCTCAAGTCCTGATTTCCCTAAAGCAATGATTGTATCAAGAACCGAAACGTCATTCTTACCGTAGAAATCCAACTTGTAAGCCGACAAGTCCTTAACATTAAAGTTGTCATAGTTGATATTGTACCAACGGTTAAGGTAAGTCAAACCTAATAGGAAAGCTTCTTTATCAGCAAGAATCTTCTTAACAAGATAATCCTTAACTACTTCACCTTCAGTATTGATAGCCTTATCCATAGCCAGCACTTTGCGGAGCTCACCTGATAGCTTGCTTTTCACTTGCGTAAATGCAGTGTCTAAGTATAGTTCATCCAAAGAAGTATCTGCGGCTACTCCGAGAGCTGTTCGCATAGCTGGCGAATCAAGAACGACCTTGTTCAGCTCTGGCAAGACTTGATTTAGAATACTAGTGTAATCTGATACAAAGGCTTCTGGAGTATAAAGAAGGTCTAAGCCCTTGATACTATACTCAGCAATACCTCGATTTACGAAATCTTCCTTATAAGATATTTCTAGGTAATCAATGGTATTGTCCATGTAGTGAAGCATCAAACGGTTAATTCCGGTCTTGTTGCTATTGATATCAGTGATAACCTGGTCACCCTTCATCGGAACAACATCCAGTAGGTACTCCTTATTCAACTTATGCTCTTTCGGAATCTTGTTCGCAAACGAAACAATGGTTTCTTTATTGTAGAAAGGAAGCAGTTTCTCCATATTTGCATAAGAATATCCACGGTCGAATTGAGCATTGTTTACCTCACCATAGTCGACAAAACGCATATTTAGATTCGTGTCATCTAGGCTAGTCGTGATGTCCATAGCAGCCAGTTTTTCTTCCATTTCTTCTTGGGTAATAGTAGAAGTAACAAACTGATCGTTTTTCAAGGTTTCACTTTTAGCAACTTTATATGCTTGCGTAATGCGGTCGTTTTTGTAGCCCTGATCCCCAGAAATACTGTAAACATTTGTACCGCTAACATTACTGATCACATTATCAACTAAACCATTAAAGTAGTTCGAGCCGACCACTCCACCGATTTGACCGCTAGTGGTTGCATTATATACTTTTCCTGTCACATACGACTTGGTGATTCGAGCATTGTTTTCTAGACGTCCAACCAAACCACCGATACGTTGTTCATTTGATCGTAAACCACTAATAATCGTTACATCTGCTTTACTTTGGCTAAGAAGAGATTCTCCTCCTTTAAGGTTTGCAACCAAACCACCTACATTATAAGCTTTGATGTGTTGACTGTTAGATAGGATAGTTCCCGTAAAGGAACTATTTGTAATTTTCGTATTGGTTCCATTAACTACTAGACCCGCCACGTTAGAAGCATTTCCTACTACCGATACTCTCCCCTGAACAGAAACATCTGTGATTCGCGCATTCTCCGCATTGCGTGCCAGCGCAGCTGAGTCATAGGTACCCACGATATTCACATCTTTAAAGTCGATATTGGAAATGGTAGACCCACTCTTGAGGTTTTCAAATAAAGGTTTGGCTAGATTATAAATGGCGTATTGCTTACCATTATGACTACCTGTCAGACTACCTGTGAAGTTCCCTTTGAGGTAGACATAATCTGCAGGTGCAAGACTAACCTCACTAGCATCCAAATCAGCTCCCAACACATAATTTCCTGCCATATTTCGCTTCATAGCGTCTACCAATCTAGCAAAGCTAGTGTAGACATTTTGCTGGCTTGGGACTGCCTTACTGATGTAGAAGTCGTGCCCAGACTTATAGCCCGTTTCACTTTCTTGGACGAGTTCAGGAAGGGTTACATTAACCTTATAGACTGCCTTGCCATCTTTCTCTGCTTCAGAAATGCTGTGAACTGGTAGGAGAATTTCCTTGGATTCGCTTGATTTGATCTTGACGAAGTAAGTAGACAGATCCGTAGGCATAGAGTTCATCGATACAAAGCGCTTGTATTGGTCGTTTTCTTTATGATAAAACTCAACGGAATCAATATCACGGAAGGCAATCTTCTTGTATTCTAGCTCAAAGTTACGACTGTCTGTTTCAAACTCAGTAAAGCTACCATTATCCAATTCATAAGTCAACTTAGTTTTTAGAGTGTAGCCTGTGTAGTAGTCTAAGTCGCCAATTTTCAAGCTGCCAGCAAAGTTGGTAATTGGAAGAGTGCGAATCAGCTGGTCTCCCTGGTACAATTCTGCAGTCGCTGAACGGAAGGACTGGGTCTGGTCTTCCAATCTATATTGGACCGTCACCGACTTATCATCAGTATTCTCAGTCAGACTTAGAATGGAAACTGTCGGCTTGACTTTAGGCACTCCATTTAGTGCTTCTTTGGCTGCTGTCAGACTAACAAGAGCTTGGTTGACCTGTACTTGTGTAGCTGTTTGATCGTTCAAAACTCCCTCTGCCTTGGTCAATTCGTCAGTATAAGCTGTCTGCTTTTCTGAATCCGCATTCTTATATTTAACCGAAGTTTTAACCGTTGGATTTAAATCGTACTCAGTCTGAAGAGCCGTTTTAACAACTTCAAGTCCACTTAATTGCGCCTTGGCTTGATTGATTTGTTCCACCAGTTGGTTGACTTCTGCTTGGCTAGCTTGGGATTGGCTCAGAATCGCTTGACCAGCCGTCAAAGCAGCATCATAGTTAGCTTGATGACTCTGACTATCGTTGAAATAACGGGTCTGAGCTTTAATCTGATCTGCTTCTGCCAAGAGATTATGCAGTGAAATTAAATCGAACTCTTCTAACGCGTCTGCTTTCGGAGCTTCATTCGGTACCATAGTTGGCTTAGCCGTGCCGACTTTGACAATTTGCGTTACTGGAGCCAAGGTTTCTTCATTCGAAAGTTCTTGACGGTCGATTTCCTGATCATTGGAACTGTAGACTCGAGTTTTAATCGTGCGCTCACCCTCAACACCCGGAGTTGCGATTTGACGAGTATCTCGAACAAGCTCATCGGTTTCTTCTTCACGAATGCTAAAGTTAATTTTCTCTACACGAGTTTCGTCGGTATAAGTCAAGGGATACTCTGGCAAAGCATCTGCTTGCGGTGGATCGTTCGGTACCATGTTTGGCTTAGCTGTTCCGACTTTGACAATTTGCGTTACGGGAGCTAGAGTTTCCTCGTTAGACAACTCTTGGCGGTCAACCTCTTGACCGTTGGAACTGTAGACGCGAGTCTTGATAGTCCGTTCACCTTGGACTCCCGGAGTTGTGATGTGG
>NZ_JUNW01000012.1:0-399 GCF_001075675.1 Streptococcus oralis | reverse complement strand
ATCTTGATTTGAGCACCTGCGATTTCTTCTCCACCAAGGCTAACCTTACTGAAGGTAATCTTACGTGGGCTATCGTCATCTTTATCAGTGACTTTAATAGTTGAACCGTCAGTTACAACTGTATTGTCCTCGCCTTTAGCATCCTTAGTACCAACATTGGTCACTTTAACTGTTCCATCATAGTTAACTTGGAAAGTGATGTCCGTTACTTTGAGGTATCCAGTAGGGGCTGCTTCCTCATGGAAGGTGTAAGTACCTGGGGCCAAGCTCAATTCTTTAGACTTACCAGCTTCTGAAGTCCAGCTTTCTACGGCTGTGCCTTCTGCCTTATCGCCTTTGTAGATCTTAATCTCTGCACCTGCGATTTCTGTTCCACCAAGGCTAACCTTGCTGAAGGTA
>NZ_JUNW01000011.1:0-318 GCF_001075675.1 Streptococcus oralis | reverse complement strand
TTCAACTTCCAGTTTCGGAGTTTCTAGAACTAAATCTTTCACACCTTCAGCTGGTTGGTTGCTTGATAGAACTTTTGTCCCAACTTCAGTGATTTCTGGGATTGCTTCCTTGACTACCTCAGTCAAACGAAGAGTGCGTTTGCCCTGACCATCAACTTCTACAAAGCGACGAATTTGCCCTTCCGCTCCTGTTTGAACTAGCTGATGTTGACCTTTGAGAAGGTCGGCGTTTGGTCGTTCTTGACGTTTGAAGGAAATTGTTCCCTCTTCAACTTCCAGTTTCGGAGTTTCTAGAACTAAATCTTTCACACCTTCAGC